>SUZQ01000007.1 GCA_015059875.1 Rikenellaceae bacterium
CCAAAAAAACTGCTGTCCTTTACGGACAGCAGTTTTCTTTGCTATTAGCTCTTAGCCATTGGCCATTAGCTTTTTTGTCTTATAAAATTAGGCGGTTTTATGCTACATAGTAGTGCGAAGCCAACTCGGTGAACGAAGCAACCTGCTCGTCAATCCAAGCCTGATCGCGACCAAGCTCCTCTGCCAAGATTTGTGCTACGCGTGGAGCAGCCTTCTGTGCCTCACGAGCATCTACAAACAAGAGGCGTACACGGCGCGCCAAAACATCGTCTACAGTGAGAGCCATCTCGTGACGGATTGCCCAAAGCACCTCTGCTACGGTGTAGTCGTACTTCTCCGACAACTTCTCGCCGAGAGCTGGATTCTCCTTAATCATTGCGAGGATTGCAGGCTCGTCTGCTCCGTAAACATACATGTGGTCTGCCAAGTTCGGATTTGGACGCCAGCCGTGAACCTTCAACTTGCGAGTTACGCACTTGCGCTTCTCTACCTTGCCCAACTTGATAGCCTTATCAACGGTATCCTCAGCCATCTTACGATACGAAGTCCACTTTCCACCGGTGATAGTGATGAGGTCGTTATCCGAAACCACAACCTTGTGCGAACGCGAAACCTCCTTCGACTTCTTGCCCTCCTTCTTAGGTGCTGCGAGTGGACGCTGACCTGCGAATACCGAAACGATATCGGCACGGGTTGGTGCAGGGTTCATATACAAACCTGCGGTATCGAGGATAAACTGAATCTCCTCGTCGAGTGGGCGTGGCTCGCTCTCTGCGGTAGGACGCTGGATATCGGTAGTTCCAACAACCACCTTATCGTGCCAAGGCACTGCGAACAATACACGACCGTCCGAAGTCTTTGGAACCATAATAGCGTAGTCGCTCTGCAAGAACTTCATATCGAGAACGATGTGAACACCCTGCGAAGGAACAACCATCTTAGCCTCTCCTGGCTTATCCATCTGCAACACCTCGTCAACGAAGCAACCTGCAGCGTTGATAACAGCCTTAGCCTTTACGGTGTACTCCTTGCCTGAAAGGAGATCCTTTGCAACAACACCAGCAACCTTGCCCTTCTCGTCGTGCAAAACCTTCACAACCTCGGTGCGGTTAGCAACAACACCACCCTGCTCTACGCAGGTCTGTGCGAGGTTACAAGCCATACGAGCGTCATCAAACTGACCATCGTGATAAACAACGCCACCCTTCAATCCCTTAGCCACCGAAGTAGGAAGATACTTGCGGAGAGTCTTTGCAGTAATGAAACGCGAACGACCATAGCCAAAGCCAAACGAAAGGATGTCATAGAATGTCAAACCACAAAAGTAGAGGAAGTTCTCCCAATGGCTGTAGTTCGAGATAACAAAAGCCTGATCCTTTACGAGGTGCGGAGCATTCTGCTTCATCAAACCACGCTCATGAAGAGCTTCACGCACCAAGTCAACCTCCAACTTCTGGAGATAGCGCACACCACCGTGAACGAGCTTTGTCGAACGGCTTGAAGTACACTTTGCGAAGTCCTCACGCTCAAAGAGCGCAACACTATAACCGCGCGATGCGGCATCAACTGCACAACCAAGACCGGTTGCACCACCACCTACAACAACAAAATCCCATACCTTATCGGTATTTTCGAGTTGTTTGAGCAAGTTTTCTCTTTGCATTTTTGAGTTATATTTAGTTTTGATAATCTATTGGCTCCGTTTATCGCACAAAATTAAGCAGTTTTTAGTGAAAAAGCAAAGAAAATCACACAAAAAAAAGAGAAATTATCTCTCCCTCGATAACTTTTATAAAAAAGAGAAGAACGGGAAACACATCGGCTCCCCGTTCTCCACAATTTACGCGATAACATCTCTCTTTTAGTCGTCGATACCTACGCAACGACCAGCCTTGTCGAATTTCAACTCTAAATCGTTAGATAACTCAACCTCATAACCGAAACGCTTTGACTCAATTTGCACAATATTCGCTCCTGCATATTGAGCGTTCACAAAGTTGGCAATCTGTACGGGTATAATCGATGCGGGAATCTTTGCGTTCTTGTTCTTTACACTCTCCCACTTACCCGAAGCGTTGAACTCAACCTTTGTACCATCGTTGAGAATTACGGTATAGTCATTATCCGTAACATCTTTATCGTGGGTTGCCACAACAACCTCGTTTTTAGCAAAATTCTTCTTCAAGAAAGCTTGTGCCTCAGCAGGCAACTGCTGTTTTGTAATTGCAACCTCCCAAGCCATTGCTGGGGTAATCAATAGCGTCGCCATAGCTAACGCTGCAAACATCTTTTTCTTCATAATTATATCTATTTTTTAAGGTTCACATACAAATATACGAAAAAATATTCAACTTTATTGTGTCTATGCTAAAAAATACAAAATAGATGCCATTTTTATACAAACAGAGGGTTGAATCGCTGTGTAACGATTTGGATATATTTGATATTTTGTCTAAATTTGTTGTAATAAAACCTAATAAACAAAATATCTATGAAAAGACTTTTTTTCGCGCTCGCAGCACTATCTTCTGTTTTATGCGCAACGGCTCAGAGTGTTCCACATAAGTTCGATGTAAATACCCGAAAAGCAGGTGCTGAAATCGCCTCTACAATGTATGGAATCTTCTTCGAGGATGTAAACTTTGCTGCGGATGGTGGACTATATGCCGAACTTGTCAAGAATCGTTCGTTCGAGTTCCCCGACCACTATATGGGGTGGAAGGTCTACGGAAATGTTCAACTCAAGGATGATGGGCCATTCGAGCGAAATCCTCACTATGTGCGTTTGGCTTACAGCGGACACGACCACCGACGCACGGGGTTAGATAATGACGGCTTTACGGGCATTGGTTATAAGGAGGGAGCAGAATATCGCTTCTCTGTGTGGGCGCGTGTTCCCGAAGGTGGTGAAGGCGTTTTCAAGGTTCTGTTGTGCGAGAATTATTCGCAGGATTTGAATCAGCACTTCAGCCAAGCGACCATCAAAATTGACTCAAAGGAGTGGAAAAAGTATCAGGTTGTTCTCAAATCGACCAAACGCACCGACAAGGGTTTTCTTCGCGTTATTCTCGACAAGGAGAGTGCCGTAGTCGATTTGGAACATATAAGTCTATTCCCCGTTGATACTTGGAAAGGGCGAGAGAATGGTCTACGCAAAGACCTTGCAGAGGCACTCTACGACCTTAAACCAGGCGTATTGCGCTTCCCTGGAGGGTGTATTGTTGAGGGTGTAGACCTCGACACTCGTTACCAATGGAAAAATAGCGTTGGTGCAGTGGAGAATCGTCCACTCAACGAGAATAAATGGAACTACTCCTTCTCGCACCGCCTCTTCCCCGACTATTTCCAGAGCTACGGACTCGGCTTTTATGAATATTTCGTGCTTGCCGAAGATCTCGGAGCAGAGCCACTCCCTGTGCTGAATGCAGGAATGGCTTGTCAATTCCAGAACAAGGAGTTGCGCGACAATAAAGCTCACGCCTCGTTAGCGCAGTTGCAACCCTACATCGACGACGCATTTGACCTTATCGAGTTTGCAAATGGCGATCCGCAGAAGAGTGAGTGGGCGAAGCTTCGTGCCGATATGGGACACCCTGAGCCATTCAACCTCAAATACCTCGCTATCGGCAACGAACAGTGGGGCGATATATATGTTGAGAATCTCAAAATCTTTGTAGAGCAGCTCCGCAAACGATATCCGCATATCAAAATAGTTGGAGGAGCAGGCTCTGCTCCAAGCGGAAAGCGTTTCAGCCATCTATGGCCTGAGATGACCAAGCTTGGTGTAGATTTGGTTGATGAACACTTCTACCGCAATGAGGAGTGGTTTTTGGCGAGTGGTACGCGCTACGACAATTATGACCGCAAGGGCCCGAAGGTCTTTGCGGGCGAGTATGCCTGCCACGGCAAAGGAAAGAAGTGGAACCATTTCCACGCTTCTCTCCTCGAAGCAGCGTTCCTCACGGGCGTCGAGCGCAATGCCGATATCGTAACTATGGCAACCTACGCCCCTCTCTTTGCCAATATCAACGCATGGACTTGGCGTCCTGATATGATTTGGTTTGATAATCTGCGTTCATTCCGCAGCTGCACCTGGTACTTCCACCAACTCTTCACCCACAATAAGGGTACGAATGTTCTTGAACTTACTTGGAATGGTAAGCCTGTTGCAGGTACCGAGGGGCAAGAGGGACTCTTTGCAAGTGCCGTCATCGACAAGACGACCAACGAGATAATAGTCAAGATTGTAAACACAAGCGACAAAGCGCAGCGCATACTCCTAAATCTCAACGGTTTATCGAAAAAGCCACACGAAGGAGTGCTGACAACATATCGTGCAGATGATATTGACGGTGAGAACTCTCTGGATAATCCAACCAAATATACACCACAGAGTAGTGCTATCGTTATTGACTCTCCAAATTTCGAGGTGGAGATTGCAGCAAAATCGTTTGCAATGTACAAGATAAAGAAGTAGTCGTCTTATCTGTGGTCGCAACGGGTTGAGCATCCGAAACAGAACCTTTTAGCATATATTTTGAGTGATTTTTGGCGCAAAATTTGGAGAAGTGAGAAATTCTGTTTAATTTTGATAACTGAAACAATTAAAATTGGGAGGACTAATTATGGCACAACAAGAGAAGAATCGTTATAGCGATGCCGAATTGGCCGAGTTCAAGGAGTTGATTTTGAAGAAGCTCGAACAAGCGCGCCACGACTACGAGGAGTTGCGCTCCAGCATAAGCCGAGTAACAGGAAATGACACCGAGGATACCTCGCCTACATTCAAGGTACTCGAGGAGGGTGCAGCTACGCTCTCCAAGGAGGAGTGCGAGCGTTTGGCTGCTCACCAGTCAAAATTCATTCGCAACCTTGAGCTTGCGCTCGTGCGCATCGAGCATAAGACCTACGGAATTTGCAAAACTACGGGTAAGTTGATTCCGCGTGAGAGATTGCTGCGCGTACCTCATGCTACCGAAACCATCGAGGCAAAAGAGGCTCGAAAGTAGCTATCTCATATATAAAATATGTATGGGAGTGTCTAACAAGTTTTTTAGACACTCCCTATTTTGTTAGAAGTTGTATAACAAGAGGGATTTCAAGGCTTGCGAAGACCGAAAAAGCGGAGTTTACTCGGCGTAAATGAGCATTTTGAGGGCAAGCGTAACGCTGAAATCACCTTGTTAGACAGCTTCTTTTTTTTGTTTTTGCGCCTCATTTTTTGTTGTATTTGTTTTTTTTCTCTATATTTGCAGTAGCAAAGGTTCGGAATTACCCGCTTTCGGGGATTTCGATGAAAAGGGAATCGGGTGAAAATCCCGAACAGTCCTCGCTGCTGTAAGTCCGCCACACTCGTTCGGGTGCGGTTACGAGCCGAAAATCTTTGCCACTGACCTTGCAAGGTTGGGAAGGCATCGGCAAATGGATAAGTCAGAAGACCTGCCTCTGTGTTTTTTTAGATTTTCGACCTGCGACGGATGGGCAAAATCGCGGAACTTATCCATTACCATTTTTTCGACCGCCGAAAAAAGTGTAGGAGTAGTCCTCGTTGATTCTTTTTCTATGGGCAAAGTGGCCCTTAGTTGTTGTACGCATTCGCACGCATAAGCCGAAAATCGGTATGCGACGGATGTACTTTTTTTTACTTATTGTTTAACAACTAAAAATTAAAAAACACTATGAAAAAGATCTTTTTGATTCTCGCGCTTGGCGCAATGGTTGCTTCGTGTTCACCCGACGAAAACAGTGGCGGCAGTTTGGATGATGGCAAGACGCGTGTAACACTCGATTTCGAGGGAGCTTATTGGGATGCACTTATCGACAATCCGCAGTACAATGGAGAGTTGCTCTATAAGCAGGAGGGCTATTCGTGGTACGACGAGGCGACGGACCTCTATAGCACTGTTAACGAGTTGTGGTACACCGCCGCATACTGGAATGGAGGTCTTGCTGTATCGAACTACTACACAACCGATTACACCACAGCGACTTCATTTATGGAGCAGCTAACCGTCTTTACCGAAGGGGCGCACTCGGGCAACAACTGCATCGTACACAACGGCTACAAGTGCGATATGATGGGCGATGCTCGCTCGGTACTCCAATTCAAGACCGAGGCAGGCTTTATCGAGAGTGCGTGGGTGGCACACACAGCCTACTCCTACTCGTCGGCTGTGCAGGGCAACGATATGGCAGATGCTCTGACCGCTGAGCAGTCAATCTGGATTGAGGCAAAGGGCTACACTCTCGACTCTGAGGGCAAAGAGGTTGAGGGCAATGCTGTACAGCTCTACCTCTACGAGAATGGCAAGGCTTCGTTCGATGGCTGGAAGAAGTGGGATTTGTCCACACTCGGCAAAGTGAACAAGGTGAAGTTCGATGTGCAGTGGAATGGCGAAGGCGGCGCAGATAAGTTTATGCATCCAGCATACTTCGCTCTTGACGACATCACCGTCGTAAAGGAGTAGAGTACTTCAGTAAAGTTTAGGGAGAGGGCGTGAAAACCCTCGGAGCGACTACAAACGCCATTTTGTGGTCGCTTTTTTTGTATTCCGACCAAAAAGAAGTATATTTGTGATGTTATGAGATGGATTAAGCATATTTGTTTGGCACTTACGGCTACGGTTATGGTCGTATCGTGCGCTCCAGAGAGCGATAACTACGAGGTAAAACGCTACCTCTGTAACTTTGAGGGTAGCTACTGGGATTCGCTGGTTGATACAAATCCGAATGGCGATAATCTCCTCAATGGCTCGATTCCAACTGCTTGGTATGACGAAAGTTCCGACCTTATGGGCGAGGTTACGCAGCCATTCGATGGATATTGGGAGGGCATTGCACTCTCGAATCATTGTAGCAAAGATTGCAAGAACGATGGCACTTACGACAAGCAGCTTGTTGCCTATGTTGACGCGCCATATTCGGGTAAGAATTTTATTATCTGCAACAACTTTTTGGGTAATCCCGCGACTCTCCGCTTCAAGAGCAAGAGCAGTTTCATCGAGAGTATGATGGTGGCAAATACCACCTACTCGCGCAATGTTACCGCAAATGGTTATCGCACCGCCGAGGAGGCTTTGGGTAGCGACAAATCGATATGGATTGAGGCTCGCGGCTATATCAACGGCTCGGAGGAGGTGCAGGCAACGACAAAATTCTTCCTCTACGAGAATGGTAAACCGTCGTTTGAGGGGTGGAAAAAGTGGTATATGACCTCGATGTGCAAGGTTGATAGAGTTGAGTTTAGCATCGAGTGGAATGGCGAGGGCTACAACCAATACCCTGCATACTTCGCGCTCGATGATATTATGGTTGTGCGTCAGGAACTTCGCTAATGAGAGATTATAACCTAAATTATATGAGTATGAGAAAGATTTTTTCGTTTTTGCTCATCGTAGCAGTAGCTATGATAAGCGTAGGCTGCTGCGAGAAGAGATGTTGCAAGCAGGAGTTGTCCTTTACGCAGTTGATGGAGCAGTCTGCTCCAGAGCAGGTGGAGGCTTGGTATAACTGTGCATCACGACTCGACGAGGAGTACACAAAGGCGCACGCCGCAGAGTTACGCGAACAGAAGAAGTTGCTCGCATTTGACCTTGATGGTACGCTTTCGAATCACAAATGCCCAATGCCAGCAGAGAATCGCGCACTGCTCGATGCCCTCGGCAAGAGGTACCATTTGGTGATGGTGGGCGCAGGAAATGCACCACGCATCTTCAAGCAGATGGAGAACTACCCCATCGATATCGTGGGTAACTACGGTATGCAACACGCAAAAGTTGTGGATGGAGAGTTGCAGATTACAAAGCAGATTATCAGCGAGATTGACGCTCAGTTCTTCCGCACCGAGACCGACCGTCTGCGCGAGAAATATGGCTATACCGAGTATGCGGGCGAGCCATTGGAGTTCCACAAGTCGGGTATGGTGACATTTGCACTGCTCGGCACAAAGGCAAAGAAGGAGGATAAACTCGTATTCGACCCCGACCGCGCAAAGCGTCGCGTAATGTATCCTGAGGTGTTGCAGATTTTCAAGGACTACACCGTATTTATCGGTGGCTCAACCTCGTTCGATATCGTGGAGAAGCAGTACAATAAGTACGATGCAGTATTGGAGTATGCCAAGATGCACGGCTACACAAAGGAGCAGATTCTCTTCTTTGGCGACGATATGGGCGATGGTGGTGGCGATAGCCATATCCGCCTCGGAGGTATGGACTATATCCACATTCTCGACTACACGAAGATTCCTGAGTTGTCGGCATTCCTGCTGGAGTAACGAGGGGGAATTGAGAATTGAGAATTGAGAATTGAAAGTTGAGAGTTGAGAGTGATTTCAACTCTCTTTTTTTTGAGGAGAGGGGACTGTAAAGCGAATGGGACAAATAATGCTAATGAGGCTAATGGGACCAATGTGTCTAATGAGTCTAATGAGGTAATATATAAAAACATTTGTCTTATTAGTCTCATTAGTCTTATTGGTCTCATTCGCCGTATTGGCTGGTCAGAGCATTTCGTTATCTGAAGTTTAACGACAAAAGAGAGGGATTACCCCTCTGAGATAGCGTTAGAATGCCTCTATTTTTAGGCAAACGAAGGAACGAAAGCGCAGCATAGTAAACCTATGTGAGCATTTCGTTATCTGAAGTTTAACGACAAAAGAGAGGTATTATAACGCTATCTCCCCCATGAGTCGCGGTCTAATGTACGATAATTTATCGCTTCGGCGATATGAGAGGCCTCGATATTTTCACACCCAGCGAGGTCGGCGATGGTACGAGCAACCTTGATAATACGGTCGTAGGCGCGGGCAGAGAGATTAAGACGAAGCATTGCACTCTCAAGTAGGGAGCGAACTTCGCTGCTAAGAGGGCAAAAGGTTCGCAACATTGCGGAGTTCATCATCGCATTGGAGTGTACGGAAGTGCCTGCAAAACGGCGCGACTGGATAGTACGCGCAGCCATCACTCGCTTACGGATTTCGGCACTTGACTCCTCGATTTGGTCGCCATTAATCTCCGATAGAGATACGGGTACAACCTCGATATGCATATCAATACGGTCGAGAAGAGGCCCTGAGATGCGCGAGAAGTAGCGATTTATGGCGAATGGCTGGCACGAGCACTCCTTTGTCGGGTGGTTGTAGTAGCCACACGGACAAGGGTTCATCGCTCCGATAAGGGTAAAGTTCGATGGATACTCAACGCTATATTTTGCGCGCGAGATGGTTATCATTCTATCCTCCAACGGCTGACGCAACACCTCCAACACATTTCTTCCAAATTCGGGCAACTCATCGAGAAAGAGGACTCCATTATGCGCCAAGCTGACCTCTCCAGGTTGTGGCGACTGTCCTCCGCCAATTAGAGCTACTTGCGATGTAAGGTGGTGCGGCGCACGGAATGGGCGTTTAGTCATAAGTCCGACATTATCGCCCAACTTGCCCGCTACGGAGTGAATCTTGGTCGCCTCAACCGCCTCCTCCAAAGTCATCGGTGGCATAATCGTAGGCATACGGCGTGCCAACATCGTCTTTCCAGAGCCAGGCGCGCCAATCATCAACACATTGTGTCCTCCAGCGGCGGCAATCTCCAAAGCGCGCTTCACATCGCGCTGTCCCTTTACATCGGCAAAATCTTCGGCATAGAGTCGTTGCTCCTCCTCGGCAGATAGCACCTCACCAATGGCGGGTGTAATATCTATTTCATCATTCAGATAGGCGATAACCTCCGATAGCGTCGCAACAGGAATTACCTCAAGACCATCAACTACGGCAGCCTCGTGCGCGCTTGCAGTCGATACCACAATGCGTTTCAGTCCACTCTCCTTTGCCATAACTGCGAGAGGCAAAATTCCGCGAACTGGTTTTATTGCACCATCGAGCGACAACTCGCCCACAAACATCGTATCGGCAAGTCGCGTATCGAGTACCTGCTGTGTAGCGGCAAGGATTCCCACAGCAATCGGAAGGTCGAAGCCCGATCCCTCCTTTCGCAAATCGGCAGGGGCGAGATTTACAACCACCTTCTTGGCAGTCATCCTTCGTTGCGAGTTCTCGAAGGCGGAGCGAATACGCTGCTCGCTCTCCTTCACGGCATTGTCGGGCAGTCCCACAAGGAAAAGACCTATTCCTCCCCCTGCGACATTAACCTCAACATCGACCTTCACAGCCTTAATGCCAACTATCGCACCCGCAAAACACTTTACAAACATCGCCTTTTTATGCTAATTCGAGATTTGAATATTGGTTAGAATGGAGCTTCGTTGCTGTTTGCTGGAGTTGATACTCGCGAGATATCGAACTCGTTACTTGTAGCACTCTGCAATGCCGAACCACTTGGCTCAAATGGCGCACTCGCCACCTCCTCGAATTGATCCATCGATGGTTGTGGCGCACCCGTATTTATCTGATCCCAATTGGTAAACTTCGCCTGCTCCTTGATAAAGCGCAACTTCACATCAGCCACCGAGCCGTTACGGTGCTTGGCGAGGATAAACTCTGCCAAACCCTCGACAGGCTCCTCGCCTGGGCCTGCCGTAAAGCCGTAATACTCAGGACGGTGGATAAATGCCACAAGGTCGGCATCCTGCTCGATAGCTCCCGACTCACGAAGGTCACTGAGCTGTGGTCGGCGAGAGCCTCCACGCGACTCCGTTGCACGATTCAACTGCGAGAGGGCAACAATCGGAATATTCAACTCCTTGGCAATTCCCTTCAGTGTACGCGAGATGAAAGCCACCTCCTGCTCACGATTACCCTTATCGCCCTGTCCCGATGCGGTCATCAGCTGCAAGTAGTCGATAACGACAATCTTAATATCGTTATTTGCCTTCAAGCGGCGCACCTTCGAGCGAAATTCAAAGATTGACAACGCTGGTGTATCGTCGATGTAGAGTGGAGCCATACCCAGAACTTTGGTGTTTGTCTCGAGCGTCTTCCACTCCGAAGGGGAGAGTTTTCCGCTTCGGATGGTCTGACCGCTGATTCCCGTCTCGGCAACAACCAATCGCGTCATCAGCTGCACCGACGACATCTCCAACGAGAAGAATGCCACTCCTGCATCGTAATCAACCGCCATATTTCGCGCCATTGTAAGCGTGAAGGCGGTCTTACCCATCGCAGGACGCGCTGCAATGATGATAAGGTCGGATGGCTGCCAACCAAGCGTCACATTATCCAACTCCGTAAAGCCCGTGCAGACACCGCTATAACGCGAATCGTTCTCGGCTGCCTTCTCGATTTGGCGAATCGTAGCACGAAGAATATCGCTTGCCGACTGCACCGAACGCTTAACATAGCCCTCGGTAATCTTCAGTACCTCGCCCTCGGCAAAGCCGATAAGGTCGTTTACATCGATTGTGCTGTCGTACGACTGCCGTTGTATCTCGCTCGAAGCACGAATCAGTTCGCGCTGAATATGCTTCTGCGTAATGATGCGCGAGTGAAACTCGATATTTGCCGCCGTACCCACTCTCTGTGTCAGCTGCGCGAGGTAGTTTGCGCCTCCCACCTTCTTCAGCTCGCGCTTCGACTTGAGCTGATTGGTCACAGTAAAGAGGTCGATAGGCTGCTGCGCCATCGAGAGTTCGTTCATCACTCTATAGATGAGGCGATGCTCCTCCTTGTAGAAGGACTCCTCGGTGAGATACTCCTGCACCTCAGTAATCTTATCCGATTCGAGCATCAACGCACCGAGTACCGCCTCCTCAAGCTCAATCGCCTGCGGTGGCACTGTACCGACAACCTCAGGAGCCAACTCCGCGAGTGCTGCACTATTTTTTCTATCTTTGAAATCCTTTGCCATATTTTCGTCTGATAATCTCACAAAAGTAGCTCTTTTTTGTCGGCTACGCAATACGCACTACGCGCGCGCCTGTTGACAACTCTGTTTATAACACCTCCTGAAACGACAAAATCGCCACTCTACAACGCTCTGCGCTGTTTATATCTTTTTGAAAACTCTAATGCTCCTTCACTATTCGTTTCGACACCGACAGCGATGCAATACTAATGCGAACATCGCCATCGCACGCCTTGATAATCTCGGCTGCGCACGAACTCATCGTCGCGCCCGTAGTCAATACATCATCCCCAAGCAGTATATGCCGCCCGCGCAGCCTATCCACCTTGCGCACCTCGAATATACTCTCCACATTATCCCAACGCTCGGAACGGCTCTTTGTTGTTTGGCTATCGTTGTATGAGCGACGACGAACAGAACGAAAATCACACTTCACCCCCATTTGACGCGCCACCCCTATGGCAATTTGCTCCGATTGGTTGTAACCGCGCTTGAGTCGGCGGCGGAAATGGAGTGGAATAGGAACTATCACATCTATATCCTCGAAATTACCGCTATCGCGCAACTCCTCGCCCAACCATTCGCCCATCTTCTGAGCGAAAAACCATCGTCCTGCGTACTTGAATTTGTGAACAATACCTTGCCAATCTGTCCCTCCGATAAACCAGAACAGCGCAGTCGCCGCCTCAATAGGTAGTCTATTGTCAAACATCAACTTAACTGGATTTTCCTTGCGTTTCGAGAATCCCGTTAGAGGTATATTATAGCGACACACCAAGCATATCGAACCCTCATTCTCCAACAAAACCCTACCGCAAGCCAAGCAGGTGCGAGGCATTATCAACGACATCACATCGAGCAACACGCTCAACACATCCTTAAATATCGACATCGCAGATAATTGTTACATTTCTAAACTCTTTGTTGGTACGCAGTCGCTTAATCTCATCGCGGAGTATTCCTCGCGCACGCGAGAAGGAGGATTCAACCTCGACCTTGAGCATAATCTCCACGCGATACTCGCCCCTAACGCGGTCAATAAGCGGAGTCACTGGCCCAAGCACTCTGCGACCAAATCGCGCTTGCAACTGCTCTCCGAGCTGCAATGACGAGGCGACAAGCAGCTCCTTGTTACTGCTCCGCATTGTAATGCGCACAATTCTCACAAATGGCGGATAGGCGAACTGTTTGCGCTCGGCAAGGAGTCGTGACGCAATGCGCTCATAGTCGCCAATCGTAGCATATACTGCGTGTTGCGGCTCGGCACTCTGAATTATCACCTCTCCGCGTTTATCACGACGACCTGAACGACCTGCCACCTGCATAATGAGTTGCCACGCTCGCTCCTCCGCCCTGAAATCGGGCGAGGAGAGCAGATTGTCGCCATTGAGTACTCCAATAAGTGTTACATCGGCAAAATCGAGTCCCTTCGAGACTATCTGTGTGCCGACCAATATATCCGCCTCGTGGCGAGCAAATGCACCAATGATACGATTGTATGCTGCTGACGAGGTTGCCGTATCGCCGTCAAGGCGCAGCACTCTCGCCTCTGGAAAGAGTTGCGCCACAGCCTCCTCCACTCGCTCCGTGCCGAAACCCATAGGTTGCAACTCGCCCGTTTTGCAGTTTGGGCAGTAGCGTTGAATCGGCTCATTATATCCGCAATAGTGACAAACCATACGCCCCTTGTGCTGATGTGCCGAGAGGGTTACATTGCACTTCGGACATCGTGCCGACCATCCGCACGATGGACACTCCATATATGGCGAGTAGCCGCGACGGTTCTGGAATAGGATAACCTGCTCGTGTCGCTCCAATCGCTCGGCAATGCCATCAAGAAGCTCCTTATTAAAGTGCAATTTGCGCTCATTGCGCTTAACATTGCGCACCGTATCCGAGATTACGATATCGGGCATCTCCACCCCACCGTATCGCTCGGTGAGTTGCGTGTATGCATACTTGCCCGAAAGGTAGTTTGCATAGCTCTCAAGCGAAGGCGTAGCACTCCCCATAACGCACTTTGCGCCGTGCATCATCGCAAGCACAACCGCTGCATCACGCCCATTGTAGCGCGGATTAGGCTCGCTCTGTTTGTAGCTCGAATCGTGCTCCTCATCAATCACAATAAGCCCCAACTTCCTGTACGGCAGAAAGAGAGCCGAGCGCGCACCCACAACGAAATTTCCCCCCTCGGAGGAGAGCATATCGGTGTAGAGTTTGGTGCGCTGATGTGGCGTAAGTTTCGAGTGATAGACCGTTACACTCTCGCCAAAGAGTCCTCGCATTCGCTCCACCAACTGCGTCGTAAGCGATATTTCGGGGACAAGGAAGAGAACATCCTCGCCACGCGCAAGACGCTCTGCGATAAGGTGGGTATATATCTCCGTCTTGCCCGAACTCGTAACGCCGTGTAGCAGGCATACCATCTTGTCGGTCAGACCATTGCGAATTTCATCAAGAGCCTTTGTTTGAGCCGTAGAGAGTTGTGGCAACAGCGTCTTGCTCCACTCGCAATTGAGCGTGTACGGACGCTCGCCAATCGCCACAAGACCTGCCCTACACAACGCCTTCAACGCCATAGCATCGAGTTCGATAGCGTATCGCGGTAATACTCCGCCCGCCTCCTCCAATGCGCACAACGCCTCATATCGCTTTGGCGCGCGTCGTTGCAACTTCTCTCGTACTTCGTCTGCAAACGCCGATGCGACGAGCGAAACAATCGCCTCCTGCTTTGGAGTGTATGGCTCAAACTCCTCCTCACATCGCGCCTTTGACTTTATCGCAGAGGGTAGTGCCACGCGCATAACCTCGCCAACCGAGCAGATGTAGTAGTCGGCTATCCACTCCCAAAATCGCATCTGCAACTCCGAGAGCAGAGGTTTGTCGTACAGCACTTTCAGGATTGGTTTTGCCTCGCCTCTCGATGGGGGTGTATCGTGCAATCGCCATACGATACCCGTATATATCGTACTCTTACCGAACTGCACCGCCACAGCATCACCCACACGAACCTCAACACCCTCACCTACGGCAAAGGTGTATGCAGGTTGCGCCAATGGCAATACTATGTCGGCAAAACGACTCATTCGTTTTTATATTTCAAAAAGTAATAGATTCGTACAAAAAGAGCCAAGCAGAACGATTTTAGTGAGCAAGGAGCCAATTATCTCCCACTCCACATTCAGCAGTTAGTGGAATGGATAATTTGGCTGCATTCTCCATCTCCTCGCGAACGATAAGTTCGACCTTTTCGCGCTCGGAACGCAATAGATCGACTACAATTTCATCGTGCACCTGCATTGTGATACGCGAGCGAACCCCCTCCGCTTTGAAACGACGAGCAACACCTACCATTGCAAGCTTCATAATATCGGCAGCAGTACCCTGAATAGGTGCATTTATAGCATTTCTCTCCGCCAAAGCGCGAGCGTTGGCGTTGCGCGAATCGATATCGGCAAGGTAGCGACGACGACCAAATTGAGTCTCAACATAGCCCATTTCGCGAGCCTGCGCAACAACATTATCCATATACTCCTTAACCTTTGGATAGGAGTCGAAATAACCGTCGATAAGTTGCTTTGCCTCACTGCGCGGAATACGCAGTCGCTGGCTCAAGCCAAAGGCTGAGATACCATATATGATTCCGAAGTTGGCGGTCTTTGCGCGACGACGCTCCTCGCTCGTAACCTCCTCGATAGGCTTCTTGAAGATGCGCGCCGCAGTAGCTGCGTGAATATCCTTACCCTCGCGGAATGCCTCGCACAGATTCTCGTCGCCACTCAAATGCGCCATCAGTCGAAGCTCCACCTGCGAGTAGTCCGCCGAGAGGAGGAGATGCTGCTCATCACTCGGCACGAAGGCACTACGAATCGGGCGACCAAGATCGTCACGAATCGGAATATTCTGCAAATTAGGATTTGTAGAGGAGAGTCGGCCCGTAGCGGTAACAGCCTGATTATAGGAGGTGTGGATATGCCCCGTAACAGGATTCACAAGCTGCGGCAACGAATCCACATAGGTCGAGAGCAGCTTCTTTACACCACGATACTCCAGAATCAAATCGACAACGCGATGCTCGCCTGCAAACGATTGCAGATACTCCTCGTCGGTGCAGAACTGTTTTGTTTTGGTCATCTTCGGCTTTGCCGCAATGCGCATCTTCGCAAAGAGTAGCTCGCCAAGCTGACGGCTTGAGTTGATATTTATCTCGCGTTCGCCCGACAACTCGCGAATCTCATTCTCTATGGCGGTAAGTTTCTGCGATAGCTCCGCTGAGTAGCGGTGCAGCGACTCGCTATCAATACGAACGCCCTCCCACTCCATATCTGCCAACACTCCAATCATCGGCTCTTCGATATCGCGGTAGAGTTTCATTAACGAAGGCTCCTTCTCGATAAGTGGCATCAGCACATTGTAGAGTTGTAGCGTAATATCCGCATCCTCAGCGGCATACTCTGCAATACGCTCAACACCCACCATATCCATCGTAAGTTGCTTTGCGCCCCTGCCGATAAGCGTCTCTATTGAGATTGGCGAGTAGTTCAGATATCTCTCCGCCAAGGCGTTCATACCGTGTCGCGACTCGGCATCGAGCAGATAGTGCAACAACATCGTATCGTACTTCATACCCTTAACCTCGATGCCCAGCGCACGAAGGAAGAGGATGTCGAACTTCATATTTTGTCCAACCTTCACAATCTCTGCACTCTCGAATATCGGGCGCAGAATCGATGCATACTCCGTCTCTATATCGTTTCGTGGACGCACATCGGCATTGTGTCCGAAAGGCAAATACCACGCCTCATGCTCCCTTATCGCAAGCGACAAACCGACTATTCTGTCGCCAAACATATCGAAGCCTGTGGTTTCGAGATCGAAACAGAAGTGCGAAGCGGTAGATATCTCGGCAACCACCTTGCGCAGCTCCTCAGCGGTGAAGATGGTTGTATATTTGTGAGGTGTGGTTGCCGCTGTTGCAAAGGCCGCAGCAAAGAGATCGCTCTGCACCTCCGCCACCTCGGCAGAGTCGGCAACGACCTCAGTAGTCGCCTCTACAGAGGCAATCGGGGCAAACATATCATCAAAGAGAGAGCCTTGCCCCTCCAATGAGGCCTTTTTCTGTTGTCCAGCCTTCTCGCGGGCAACATTCGCAATCTGCACCTGCGGAGCTTGTCGCGGAATGGAGGTATCCTCCAGCGGAGCAAGATTGCTCAAATCGGCAAGGAAGTTCTTGAAGTCCAACTCCGTGAATAGTGCGCGCAACTCGTCAATCTTTGGCGAGCAGACCGTCAGAGCCTCCTCGTCAAACTCAATCGGCACATCGAGGCGTATCGTGGTAAGCACCTTTGCCAAGCGCAACTGCTCCTCGTTAGCAAGGATATTCGCGCCTGTTTTTCCTCCAATTTTATCGGCATTGGCAATGATGTTCTCCACCTCGCCCCACGCCTGCACCATCTTGCTTGCGCCCTTCTCTCCAACTCCAGGAACGCCTGGAATATTATCCGAAGAGTCACCCCACAGAGCGAGAATATCGCGCACCAACTCAGGACGGTCGATACCATACTTTGCGCGTATCGCCTCCGTGTCGATAATCTCTATATCGTCACCCTTCTGCTTGTAGAGCTTGCGATTCTCTCCTACGAGCTGACCGTAGTCCTTATCAGGCGTAACCATAAAGACCTCGTATCCCGCCTCGTCGCCCTTCTTGGCGAGTGTTCCAATAACATCATCCGCCTCGAAACCTGGAACCTCCAACACAGGGATACACATCGCCTCGACAATACGCTTCACATAGGGAACAGAGAGGAGAATATCCTCTGGCGTAGCGGGGCGATTTGCCTTATATTCGGGGTATATATCACGACGGAAACAACCTCCCTTCGGATCGAAAGCAACGCCCAAAAGGTCAGGCTTTTCGCGCTTTTGGATATCGCGCAAAAACTTCGTAAACCCATAGACAATCGAGGTGTTCATTCCCGAACGATTGCGCATAGGTCGCCCGATAAAAGCGTAGTAGTATTTGAAAATCAATGCGTAAGCATCGACAAGAAAAAGCCGTTTCATTATTAGCCATTAGCTGTTGGCCATTAGCCATTAGCTTTTTATTTTTTAATTATCAATTGCAAACCATTCGGCATACGAAGTGGCGGTTTCGTGCAAGCGGAGTGAATAGAGTTGCACATTTGCAGGCAATGCTCGCTGCAATCGCTCGGCAAAGTCCGAGAGCATATTCTCGCAAGTTGGTTGGTAATCGACCAAAACAACCTTCTTAAACTTTGCGCCAAGTAACTCGCGCAACTCCACATTCTGTTCCGAGTTGCGCAACACGAAAGAGTGATCCAATCGCTCGACTATCTCGCTATTCACAATGCGTTTCAAGTCGCCGAAATCCATCACCATACCGCACTTTGGATCGCTCTCGCACTGCGAAGGCTCGCCCTTAACGGTAACAAAGAGGCGATAAGAGTGACCGTGAATTTCACGGCACAACCCATCGTATCCATCAAGCGCATGCGCCGACTCGAACGAGAACTCTTTAGTCAATCGTATTCTCGCCGCCATACTACTTATCCAAATAGTCGATATGTGGCTCGCGTGAGAACATCTCGTTCAGCGAGATATATGTCTGGGTGCTGGTAACGCCCGGAATACGCAGAATATTATCGAAGATGGTGTGCATTAGGTGTTCGTTATCCACGCAATAGAGCTTTACCATCGCCGTATATGTACCCGTAATAAAGTGGCACTCCACAACCTCAGGAATATGCTTCATCTTCTCAGCTACCGAGATACTCATCATCGGGTCCTGAATACGCAGATTCACAAATGCGCAGACATCAAATCCGAGCATCTTCGGATTTACAATCATACGCGAACCGAGCACTACGCCCGTATCCTCCAGCTTCTTGATGCGCTGATGAATCGCAGCACCCGAAATTCCGCATGCGCGCGCAATCTCCAAATACGGCATACGCGCATTCTTAACCAAGAATTTCAGAATCTTGCGATCAATAGCATCCAATACTTCCTTACTCATAGCATTTATGTTTTTTGAGGCTATTAGCCATTAGCCGTTAGCCTTTTCGTTGATAATTGATTTTTTTAGAGGCGTTAGAGGGATTTCGTTTTATATAGGCGTTAGGGAAATTTCCAACTCCTAACTCCTTTCTCCTAACTCCTTTCTATTTCAGCACTCCGAGCTGCTTGCCGACCTCAACAAATGCAGCGACACACTTCTCCAACTGCTCGCGCGTGTGACCTGCCGAAACCTGCACACGGATACGCGCCTGCCCCTTCGGAACAACCGGATAGTAGAAGCCCGTAACGAAGATACCCTTCTTCTGCAACTCGGCAGCGAAATCCTGCGAGAGCTTTGCATCGTAGAGCATAACGGCACAAATTGCCGAAACCGTAGGCTTGATATCAAAACCTGCTGCCATCATCTTCTCGCGGAAGAATGCCACATTCTCAACCAGACGGTCGTGGAGGTCGTTACTCTCCTCCAACATCTTGAACATCTCGATACCTGCACCTACAACTGCTGGCGGCAACGAGTTCGAGAAGAGATAAGGGCGAGAACGCTGACGCAACATATCGATAATCTCCTTGCGACCTGTTGTAAATCCACCGATAGCTCCGCCAAAAGCCTTGCCGAGTGTTCCCGTCAAGATATCGACCTCACCACGCAAGTTATACAACTCGGTGATTCCGCGACCTGTTGCACCCAACACGCCAGCCGAGTGGCACTCATCAACCATAACCAACGCGCGATACTCCTTCGCCAAACGGCAAATCTCGTCAAGCGGAGCAGCATTGCCATCCATCGAGAATACACCATCGGTTACGATAATGCGGAAACGCTGAGCCTGCGCACGCTTCAAGCAATCCTCCAACTGCTCCATATCGGCATTTGCGTAGCGGTAGCGCACCGCCTTACAGAGTCGCACTCCGTCGATAATCGAAGCGTGGTTGAGCGAATCGGAGATGATCGCATCCTGCTCGGTAAAGAGAGGCTCGAAAACACCACCGTTAGCATCGAAACAAGCGGCATAGAGAATGGTATCTTCCGTACCAAAATAGTCGGCAATTGCCTTTTCGAGAGCCTTGTGAATATCTTGACAACCACAGATAAAGCGCACCGACGACATACCGAATCCGCGCTCATCCATAGCTCGCTTTGCCGCCTCAATAAGGCGAGGGTTATCCGACAAACCGAGGTAGTTGTTTGCACAGAAGTTAAGGCACTCCTTCTCTGCAACCTCAATAGCCGAACGCTGCGGCGAACAGATTACTCGCTCGGTCTTATAAAGACCGGCCTCCTTGATTGACTCCAACTCTTGCTGAAGATGTTGCTTGAAATCTCCGTACATATCTTTTTGTGTTTTAGTGTTTTAACTTCGCTTTAAGGGTGAAAAATGTTCGGTACTGCTTACAAATTGTAACAATACCGAACGCAAAGTTATAATTTTTATGCCAAAAAATCGCCTTTTACATCACTTTTTTACCCCTTGGCTTACACTTTTTTAGTAACCTACTTCGAGAGGTATGGCCCGTGAATAGACTTTACTCTATATTCGAAGTCACCGTCGTCAAGCATATAGACATAGAACTCGCCACCTCCTGGAGCCACTCGCAACACTATATGACCATTGTAGGCTGTAATTCTATCCATAAGTTTATGCTCCTTGACAACTGGCGAAGCGATAATATCGGGATGAAGATTCGTGGCATAGAAAGCCTCAACCACAGGCAATACA
Organism: Rikenellaceae bacterium; assembly: GCA_015059875.1. GTDB lineage: Bacteria > Bacteroidota > Bacteroidia > Bacteroidales > Rikenellaceae > Alistipes. Next base: position 20,555 of record SUZQ01000007.1, read on the forward strand.
TGAATAAGTTTATCGACATTTGGTTTATTGTTGGTGAAACAATGGTCCATAACTACGCGAGGATCAAAATTCACCTCCTGCATCTTAATGCCCCAAGAGTTACCAGCCAAGTGGTGATGACACTTGAAAGCATCGAGTTTTCCCCTGCCAATAAAGTCGCGAAAATAGTAGGCGACTCTGTTTTGTGCGCTACTTACCAAATCTCCGCAAGCGATATAATCGAATGCGCCATATCGGAGATGAAAACCACACGAGGCGGAGTTAGCAAGTGTAGTTGGGACTTTACCAATCGCACGAGTATTGCCCTCTTGATCCACCCCCAAAACACGACCTTTCGCACATATATTAAGTATAGAGAAGTTCTTGTATTTGTCAGCATTTTTGAGCATAGTTATCTGCTCCTCACCCGGAACAAACTGCTCAACCTTGAACTTCTTGTGCTTTGCGCCCCAACGCACAAATTTGCTCCAATCGCCGGCAAGCTGCCCTGAGATTTCATACGACTCGTAATCGGGATAGGCGCTATCAAAAATGTGTCCATAAGGCACTTCGTCGTAGAGCGCAAGAAGCCCCGACTTGCGATACCCCACACGCGAGCTCTCGGTGGAGGCATTTACACTTCCGATATGGTCGGTGTGAAAGTGTGTGGCAACGCAGTAATCAACTCTTTTCTGTCCTGATGGCAGGAAGTGTTTTATATAGTTTGCATAAGTTATGTAGGGGCGTGTGTGCGCATTTGGACGCTGCTCAACCTCAATAGGACCACCCACTACCTCTCCAGCATCCACCAACAGAGTTGTTCCGTCGGGCAGAATGTAGAAACAACACTCTCCGCGTGCGCTATTTATAAAATGGATATCGAAACAGCCCTCGCTCCACGCAGGCAAAGTCTTCCCAACTTCCGCTATAGGAGCTCCCTTTGTCGGCTTTTTGATAGGGCGAGCAACACTATTGCATACCACTCCAAATAGTAAGACAGACAGAATAATAATCGACTTTTTCATTTGATGAACTATTAAAAGGTTTGATTACTCTTAAAACTGAATTGCGCAGGACATCCCCACCGCCTTTGTGTTGGCGTAGTATATCGGGCTTGCGACCATCGCCTGCCCTTTGCGCGGAATGCGGAAGATGTGGCGATTGAGAGGCAGCATCCAATAACCTATACGCGCCGACAAGATTCCGAAACCTGCACCCGCTAACACATCATTAAACCAATGACGACCATTATACATACGCATAAAACCAACCGTTGCTGCCAATGCGTAAGCTCCCATACCGACACCCCAGCCATACTCCGAGCGCACCAGCTCCGCACCCGCAAAGGCGGTCATCGTATGGCCCGAAGGGAAGGAGTTGCGCGTTCCCGTATCGGGGCGCGGCTCGCGTACTATATATTTAATACTCTGCGAGAGGGCTGTCACCGAGATGTAGGTTACTGCCGCCACTGCCACACGCTCACCAAAGGAGTGCTTCGCCTTTAGCCCCATAAAGTCGAGCGTGAGGTAGAACGCCACGGGGACATACTGCACATAGTCGTCGAAACGGAGCTTAACCCCTTTGCTCGCCTTGTATAGACCATCACGAATCGCGCAGTTCATACCATACATCGGAGATTTCGCTCCGACACCCAATGCTCCTATCGCCACAAGCGATACGGGAACAACCAACTGCTCGGCACGAAAGCGTGTAGAGTAGGTCTGATTCTCCTCCCACCAATCGCGCTTGCCATTTTTGCGCAGAGGAGTATCGGAAGAGTAGCTGCTGACGCTCTGCGTGCCAACCCTCTTCACGCTCTTTATTGCCGTGAATTTGGCTTTACACGCCGCCTCCCCTACAGAGAGCGCAACCAACAGAAGCACTGCAATGCCCACACGGAGTATAGTATGTACCTTTTTCGACACCATTTCGGTACAAATATACAAAAATAGTAAAAGAGAGAGGGGCTTTTGCTTCAAAAAAACGCAAATAGAGAGGGTGGTATTTTGAAAACACCACCCATCCTAACTTCAAAATCGTAAATGATTAGGCTCTAACTCTACTCTCCAAATAAGTAGTAAAATTGGAATTTAAGCAGATGGTTGCAAGACAAATAATGTAACCAAAAAACACAAATAGAGAGGGTGGCATTCTGCAAACACCACCCCTCCCAACTTCAAAATCGTAAATGATTAGGCTATTTTTGTGCGTTGCGCAGTGCTGGAAAGCGGAGCATACTGAGCGTATGTGAGCATTTACAGCGCAAGCAAGGTGCAAAAAGAGTCAATCAGAACGATTTTGCTATTTGGTAGCACTCTCCAAACGCTTCATCATAACAAACATGAACAACGCCGAAAGCAAGCACAATGCGATAAATACTGACCAAACAACGGTAAGTGAGATACCACCCCAGAGGAAACCACCTACAGATACGAGCATATTACCAATAGCGGTAGCCACAAACCAGCCACCCATCATCATACCCTTGTACTTTGGAGGTGCAACCTTCGATACGAACGAGATACCCATTGGCGAGAGGAGCAACTCGGCGAAGGTCAATACGAGGTAGGTCATAATAAGCCAATTAGCCGATACGAGTGGAGCGTTTGCGCCAGCCTTAACAGCCTCTGCCTGCTCGTTTGGAGTGAGCAAACCCTGCGAACCAACTGCCATAACTGCGAAACCTACCGCTGCAACGAGCATACCGTAAGCGATCTTACGAGGAGCAGAAGGCTCTTTGCCACGCTTTGCGAGTGCGCCGAAGATAGCCAACGATACTGGAGTCAATGCCACAACATAGAATGGGTTGAACTGCTGGAAGATTGGAGCAGAAACTGCAACCGATGCATCGCCAACGCCCATTCCCTTATAAATAAGGTATGCTACTGCGGCAGCCAAGATTGCAAACGAAGTAATCTTACCCTTTGCGCTATTGCTCTGGAAGGTCGAGAATGCAGCGTAAACTGCAACGATAACAACAACCAAGTTCCAAACGCTGAATGCCATGCTCTGCAAGCCGAATGCCTCCTTAACGGTGAACTCGTCAGCGAAGTAGGTGAGTGTAAGACCGTTCTGGTGGAATGCCATCCAGAAGAAGATTACTACGGCAAACACAAGACACAAAGCGATGATACGCTGCTTAGTCTCGGCAGGAGTGAGATTATCCTCAACCTGTGCAGCAGCAGCCTTATCACTCTTCTTGCCACCCTCAACATGGCGGAACCAGTTGCGGCAAGCGTAGTAGATAGCCATCGAAACAATCAACGCAACACAAGCCACTGCAAACGAGAAGTGGTAGGCGTCGTTACCCTCGAAACCGAGCGACTTCTCAGCCCAATCCTTGATTGCTACGGCTGCGGTTGGAGCGAACAACGCACCGATGTTGATAGCCATGTAGAAGAGCGAGAATGCAGAGTCGCGCTTGTCGGCATACTTAGGGTCATCGTAGAGATTACCCACCATAACCTGCAAGTTACCCTTGAACAGTCCTGTACCGACAGAGATGAAGAGCAACGCACCGAGCATTGCAATCATTGCCAAGGTATCGCCACCGAGAGGCAACGAGAGGAGAAGGTATCCTACGAACATAATCGAGATACCGATGGTAACCATCTTACCATAACCGAACTTATCTGCCAAGATACCACCAAAGAGAGGCATAAAGTAGACAAGACCGAGGAAAGTACTGTAGATTGCACCTGCTACACCAGCGTCCAAACCGAAGTTTGCACGGAGGAACAAGGCAAATACAGCCAACATTGTGTAGTAGCCGAAACGCTCACCTGTATTGGCGAGAGCCAAGGCATAAAGGGCTTTTGGGTGTCCTTTGAACATAGTGATAATTGTTTAGTAAGTTAATAAAATAAAATTTCCAATTCTAATCGCCCTATTTCGAGGGCTATCAGCCATTAGCTATTAGCCATTGGCCTTTTCGGCACAAAGGTAGTAAAATTTTCGGAATTATATAGTTTAGTGTCGTGAAAACATTGTCATTCCGAAGGAGCATAGCGACTGTGGGACCGCTGCGATTAAGCCGAGAACAAAGGGTGCTTGCAGACTTTGCCGAGGCGGAGCAGTGAAGACCGGAGGTCAATCTCCCGCTTTTTAATTAAAAACAATAACGAAGATTGTCCTTTGTGTAATTTTTATTTTGATTTATTAAATCTTTTTATTAAATTTGCATTACAAAAAAACGCATCACAGATGCTACAGAGAGGCGAAATTTAACAATTTGTAACTAACAGTTCACTTTTTAATAATAAATTAAAATCAAAATGCTATGAAAAAGAATCTACTTTCAATGTTAATGCTTGGTGCAGCAATGTTGTTTGCATGCTGTACACCAAACGATGGTAATGGTAACAATAGTGGCGACGACAATAAGTCTGCTTTTGCTGTTGGAACCGCAAATATCACACACACTTCGGTGGATGTTACCATCACCCCTAACGATGCCGAGACTTGGTGGTTTGCAACGCTTTATAGCGAGAATGACCTCAACACTTACGCAGAGGGCGATGCGTTGACTGCTATCACTAACGAGGTTGATTTGCACATGGGAGTTGTTAATGCATACAACGAGAGCGTTTCTGAGAGTGAGAAGCTTGATCTCTTGACATTCGGATTCGACGATATTATTAAGGGTTCAGCTACTTTGACAGCATCGTATCTTTTGCCTGAAACCACTTATGTTGTAATCGTAGCAGAGGTTAATGGCAATGGTCTTGCATCTCAAGAGGTGACAACACATAAGTTTACAACTCTTGCTCGCCCAGCTGGCAACACCATAGTTTTCGCTCCTCAGATGGCAACAGTTGAGTGCTTTGGCGATTATTATGGTGCTGAGTCAAACAATATTATGTTAAATCTCTTTGCAGTAAATGAGAATGGCAATGTTGCAAATATTGCTCTTGAGTACTTTACCGAACTCAGCAATCACGATGGCGTAGGTTCATTTGTTCCTGATTACGACTATACCTTCGCAGCTGGCACATTCTGTCCAGGTGAGTATTACGATGGTATGTTGTATCCAGCATACTATGTTGAAATGAATATGGATACCGAGGAGTATGTTGCAATGGTAGCTCTTGTTGATGGTACAATATCTGTAACAAAGGAGGGCTCTGAGTACACCATTAACGCCTCTTTGACAAGCGAGGATGGTGATGTTTACAAAGTGGAGAACTATAAATACTCTCTTAGCGAGGATACTTATTACGACGAGTGCAATGGTGCTGCTTTGTTGAAGTTGTCAAACAAGAAGAATAACAATCGTTCAATCAAGGTTGCTAACCCTGCAACAAAGGTGTTGAAGGTTGGACATCTCGGAGCAAAAGCTAACCGTAGATAGGCTTCATAAGTATAATTCTACAACAACAATGAGTGTGTCCAAGGACACACTCATTGTTGTTGATACTTTGTATCTACTTTGTATGCTCGTTCACCAAGTAGATGATTGAACGATACGGTACTCCCGAATTGGTAGCCAAGCCTATCTCGCAGGTGCGTGAGTTTGAGTAGCCCACCTCAACGCCAGCCTTCTCGATTTGCGCCCGCAACTTGCGTAGCGCGTAGGCGTTCAATTCAGGGTGTGTCATACCCTTGTCGCCCGCATATCCACAGCAGCCAACACCCTCAGGAACAAGTACATTCGTAGAGCAGAGTCGCGCCAACCCTTCAACAGCCGACTCGATACCCATCTTACGGGTTGAGCAAGTGAGGTGGATTGCAATAGGAGTGTCGGTCTGCACAAACTCCAATCTGTCACGCATCTTCTCCCATACAAACTCCGCTGAGTCGTATAGGCGCATCCTCTTGATTTTCTGCTTCATTCGATAGAGGCACGGGCTTTGGTCGCAGACAACATCGTACTTGCCATGCTCCGACGCCTCCCAGAGGGCCTCCTCCAACTCGCGCAGCTTCTTGTCTGCTGTTTCGGGCAAACCCTTACTCTCCCAAATAGTACCGCAGCATAGCGACTCCATCGCCTTTGGCAGAATAACCTCATAGCCCGCCTTGGCAAACAGCGACATCATCTCCTCAACCAATGGGCGACAGTGGCGCGATGCCCTCTCCGTTCCCATTGTCTGATTTATGCAACTTGGGAAATAGACCACCTTATCCTTCTGCTCCGTGCGCTCCACTCTACCCTCCTTGAAATGGTAGTTTTTCGGCAACGACGGTGTCCACAGAGGCATTTTTAACCCTTTGTGCAAACCCTTACCAACCACTGACATCGCCTTTGTGCCAAGCACAGAATGAGCGACATCTGCCACCGCAAGTACACCGCGCAAAGCACCCTTTACACCTGCAAAGTGGTCTGCAACAAAGCGACCTACCCCATTTCCAAATGATCCCATCTCGCGACGACGCAACTCATGCGTCAGCTCGGAAATATTGATGCCCATAGGGCAGGATTTCGAGCAGAGTCCATCGCCAGCACAGGTATCGTTTCCGAAATATTTATACCCCTTGCGCAACTCGGCAAGTCGCTCATTATCCTCGCCCGACATCTCCAAGCGAGCAATCTCGCGCTGCAACACCATTCGTGTGCGCGAAGAGAGCGTATAACCGCACGACACACAATTTACCTCGCAGAAACCGCACTCTATGCAGCGATTGAGTTGTTTGTACATCTCGCGCACCCCCTCCGAAGCATCCTCAGCTGGGGTAAGAATCGACAACGACTTGAAGTTTTTGAGGTGACACCCCCTATCCTCATTGAAAATCACGCCCGGATTGAGCAGATTATCACTATCGAAAGCCTGCTTCACACGACGCATCATTTCGTACGCCTTAGCACCCCACTCGCGCTCCACAAATGGAGCCATATTGCGTCCTGTACCGTGTTCAGCCTTGAGCGAGCCATCGTACTTATCAACCACCAACTCTGCCACCGCCTCAATCAATTGGCGATATCGCTCGACCTCCGCATCCGAGGAGAAGGATTGATTGATGATAAAGTGGTAGTTACCCTCAAGTGCGTGACCATAGATGCACGAATCGTCGTAGCCAAACCTATCCAGCAACTCCGACAACTCCACCGTAGCTTGGGGTAAATCTTCGATATGAAAGGCGATATCCTCAATCATACAGGTTGTGCCCTCCTTGCGCAGACCTCCCACCATAGGGAAGATGCCCGAACGCACCGCCCAAAGTTTTGCTCGTTCCGCCTCGTTGTCGGTAAAGTGAACACCCGTAACGGTGTCGAACTTTTCGAGCGCATCCGAGATTATTGAAACTCTCTTTTCGAGAGCCTCTTGCTCGCTATCTTCCACCTCAATCAGCAGAGCCGTCAGCCCCTCGCCCGTAGTATCGCCCGCAGCGGTGAGCGAACGCGAGTCGAGCAACTCAACTGCCGTAACATCGAGCGAGCGAATTGCTACCACAGCCTCGCAAGCCTCGCGAATAGAGCGAAAATAGACCATCGCCGTCTTATGCAGTGGCAAGAGAGGAAGCGTGCGCATCGTCACCTCGCTCGCGAAGCAGAGCGTTCCCTCCGAACCAACTATCGAGTGAAGGATAATATCGAACGGATCATCAAACTGCACAAATGGCAACAGATTCAATCCCGTAACACACTTTATCGAATACTTGCGTTTAATTCGCTCCGCCAACTCCTTGTCAGCACGAATCTCATCGCGGATGGCGCAAATCTCATCAAGCAACCCCTTATGCGACAAGGCAAAAGCCTCACGGCTCGCCTTATCAGCCGTATCGAGAATAGTTCCATCGGCAAAGACCAATCGCGCCGAAAGAAGTACGCGGTCGCTATTTGCCCATACGCCACAACTCATTCCCGAAGCGTTGTTCATCACTATTCCGCCCACCATTGCGCTCTTTATCGAGGCGGGATCGGGACCAAACTTGCGACCATAAGGAGCCAAGATACGATTCACCTCTGCACCCACAATGCCGGGTTGGAGGGTGATTGTTTCGCCCCCTTCGCCCACGGAGTATCGCTCCCAATTTTTACCCGCAACAAGAAGTATCGAATCGCTTATCGCCTGTCCCGAAAGCGATGTTCCTGCGGCACGGAAAGTCACGGGAAGGTGCAGAGAGGAGGCAACCTCCAATAGTTTTGAAACCTCCTCTTCGCCCTTTGTGCGCACTACAACTTGCGGAGTCAGACGGTAAAATCCTGCATCCGTACCCCACACAAAACGACGCAGATAGTCGGTATACACCCTATCTGATGCGATAAACGGCTCTATCCGCTTCAAAAAACTGCTATATCTTCTCTCCATATCCTATTCGGCCCGTTATTTATTCCACTTCAGCACCATTGCGGTACGGGCAGTGTTGTAAATCTTGATAAAGTAGTGAGGGTTATCCCACTCGTCGATGATTGTTTCGGTGAAGTGTTCCTGCCCCTTTGTCTGACGGTCGAAACCGCCAAAACGCTCCTCATCAGTCGAGAGTTCAATGGTATATTTTCCCGCCCAAGGCACCTCAACACGATAGTCGGGTATCGAATTTGTCGGACTCCAATTAAAGACAAAGTACAACCCCTTATGCGAGTAGGCGATAGTCTGATTCTCCTGGTCGGTGTGCCACTTGTAAGGGTAGCCATCCGCCAAAACCTTATACTTCTTAACCACCTTAAGCATCTCCTTATCGAAGGCTCCGAGTTGTCCGTAGCGCAAGAAGCCATTATCCGCCAACGACCACTGACGACGCGCGTGCGAGTAGCTCCAACCGTTGCCCTCGCGTGGGAAATCGATCCACTCAGGGTGTCCGAACTCGTTACCCATAAAGTTGAGATAGGCATCGCCACCCACCGAGATGGTCATCAGTCGAATCATCTTGTGCAGAGCCATTCCGCGCTCTACTGCCAAGTTCTCCGAGCCTTTGTTCATCGCAAAGTACATCTCCTTATCCATCAGTCGGAAGGCGATAGTCTTGTCGCCCACCATAGCTTGGTCGTGCGACTCGGCATAAGCTACGGTCTTAACCTTCGGCAGGCGGTTGGTCAATACGCCCCAAATCTCCTCGACATTCCAATCTTCGTCGCGTTCATCCTCGATAAGGCGAATCCAAAAGTCAGGGATTGCCATTCCGAGTCGGAAATCGAAACCGATACCGCCATCCTCTATCGTGCGACACATTCCTGGCATTCCGCTGACATCTTCGGCAATGGTTACAGCCTCTGGGCGGAAGTCGTGAACGAGTTTATTTGCCAACGAGAGATAGACCAGAGCGTCACGATTTACACCCTCGTCGAAGAACTTTTCGCGGCAGTCGAAGTCGGTATAGCCGTGATGGTGATATATCATCGAGGTTACGCCATCGAAGCGGTAGCCGTCGAAATGGAACTCATCGAGCCAATACTTCACATTCGAGAGGAGGAAGTGCTCCACCTCGCGTTTACCGTAGTCGAAAATCTTTGAGTCCCAATACTTTTGGTATCCTGCATCGCCCGCCTTTGAGTAGTGGTATGGCGAGCCATCCAACTCGTTTATGCCCTCGTTGAAGTTCTTGACATAGTGGGCATGGACAATATCCATAATTACAGCTATGCCCAACTTGTGAGCCTTGCGCACCAACGACTTCAGCTCCTCAGGCGTTCCGAAACGCGACGACGGAGCGAAGAAATTTGCCACATGGTAACCAAACGAGCCGTAGTATGGGTGTTCGGCAATAGCCATTACCTGAATGGCGTTGTAGCCCGCCTTCTTCACTCGTGGCAAGACCTTCTGCTCAAACTCCTTGTAGGTGCTAACACCCTCCTTCTCGGAGGACATACCGATATGGGTTTCGTAAATCAGCAGATTTTGCTTATCGACAACAAGCCTATCATCGCCCCAGTCGAATGGTTGCGGAATCCAGAATTGCGCTGAGTAGTTCTTTGTATTATCATCTTGAACGAGGCGTGTGGCATAAGCCGGAATACGGTCGTGCCAGCCATTTTGACCGTGAATATGGAGTTTGTAGAGTGAGCCATGCGTCAGGCGGAACTCATACATCGCATCGGGCAGGAAGATACTCCAAACACCATTTGCATCTTTGTTCAAACGCAACTGCGTGCGTTGCCAGTTGTTGAAATCGCCAAAGATATAGACATCGTATGCCGCAGGCAGCCACTCTCTAAACCACCAGCCCGACATATCCTCGTCGTACTGCCAGCCAAAGTAGCGGTAGCCGTTTGCGTAATCTACAATCGAGCCGCCACGCTCAATATCGGCAAGATGTTGGCAGTAAGCGTCATATCGCTCATTTACAGCCTCCTCAACAGGTTGTAGCCACTCATCTTCGGCAACCATTGCCAACTGTTTTCTCTCTGTATTACCCATAATCTCGGTAGTTTTGGAATAAACACTCCTACAAATATAAGAAAAAAGCCTCTAACTTGCGGGGTGTAGCGTGATATTTTTTCAAAAAAAGTTGAGCCGACAACTTTTCGGTTATCAGCTCAACTTTCAAAATAGGAGAGTTGCATAGCAACCCGAACAGCTCCTAATTCGCAGCTTGCGTTGTAAAGGTTGCTATAACATTTCCAAATACATCCTTCGCCTCAACCGTAATAACAGCTTTTGGATCGGCTGGAATATATCGCCAAGTGTGTGGCGCGCCCTTGCGAGGTCGCTGAGCACTCGCATTTTGCACACGATGTCCCTCAGGAGCCTCACCATTCATATTCTTCTCGAACTCCGCCCAATGCCAATCGCGGAAGTTCAAATCGTAAACCTTATTCGTAGCCTTACCCTTACCGCCTGTACTCTCGGTAAACGAACATTCGTAAGCTCCAAAAACATTTACCAACACTGCAGCCTCATTCTTCACATGCGCCTTTATGAGGTCGTGATAGTGGGTTATTCCGTCGCCCGTAAATTTGGAGATGCGATAGTTCCACTTGTTATTCACATTGTCGTAGACGAGATACTTCTTGCCCTTCGCCTCGCCCCAAGCGACATAGTCGCGCGAGATCTTCTCACCACCGAAGTGATATGCTACCGAGCCTCCTGGAGTGCCGTCGCAGCTCCAAGGTGTGTACCAGAAGGTACCTGATGTCGAGGCGTGTACATTCTGAATCATCTCCTTGCCATTGTAGATGCGACGGATGCTTGAATCGGCGTGCGAGTGTCCCGCCAAAATCATCACATCGTACCCCTTGAAGGAGTCGAGAAACTTCTCGGCATACATCATTCTATACTGCGTGTTATTGAGCAGGATAGGGCAATGAACGAGAACTACAATCTTACGGATGCGACTCTTGTCTATCTGCGCAATATCTCTCTTCAACCACTCCATCTGCACATCATCCACACGGTACTGATAACCCTTTACTGCATCCTCGCGTTGTGTAGGCCCCGAATCGCTTGTAATAATGAACGAGTTGTCGAGTACAACATAATGCTCGCTACCAATGTTGAACGAGTAGTAGGATGGGCCTATCGCTGAGTGGAATGTATTGCGCGAATGGTGCACCGTAGCATCATCGAACCTCTCACCCTTTTTAGGAATATCGTGGTCGTGATTACCCACAGTGTTGAATACGGGCATATTGAGTTTCGTATCCGACACATAATCGGCGAGGGTGTAGCTGCCACGCTTGTTCTTCCATGAGGTGCGCAGACCGATATCGCCAAGATGTACCATATAGACTGGATTACCGAGTTTTGATGCATAGTCGTTAATCTCAGGTATCATCTGCGTGGTATATCGCTCCACATCGAGAATGCAGCCTGCACTGCTTGTTCCCCTTAGAATGTGGGTATCCGACATTGTCATCAGCGTATAGCGCGACTGATCAACCTTCGTGAGATCGAAGTTGAAAGTCTGCTTTGCAACACCCTGCTCGATTCGACCATAAAACTGCGGAATAGAGCCATTTCGAGAGACTTCGTATCCCGAAGGGATAGAGATATGAACAAACTGCGCACGCTCGCTATCTGCTGGCAACGAGTAGCTACCATTTTTGCCCGTTTTGGTAACATTTACTCCATCCGACACCACCACGCCAGCAACACCCTTGCCACCGCAGCGAACAAATCCCGATACGCCACCTCTCTTTGCCGCTGTTGCACTCAGCGAAACAAAAAATAGGGCAACCACCGTAAAGATGGTTACCCTATTTAGAATCCTTTTAATCCACATCATAATTCAGAATCCTATCATTATACGGTCATAATCTCCTTCTCTTTCTTCTCGAAAGCAGCGTCGATAGCCTTGTTGAACTTCTCGACAATCTTCTGAATCTGTGCTTCGCCATCCTTGCCCTCATCCTCAGGCATACCATCCTTTACAGCCTTCTTGAACGCCTCGACAGCATCGCGGCGAGCATTACGCAACGAGATACGCGCATTCTCTGCCTCAGCCTTCGACTGCTTTACAAGCTCCTTACGACGCTCCTCGGTAAGAGGTGGCATCGAAAGACGGATGCTCTCGCCATTGTTCGATGGTGTAAGACCAATATTCGAGTCGATAATTGCCTTCTCGATCATACGAATCATATTCTTATCCCAAGGTTGGATAAGGATAGTCTTTGCATCGGGTACAGTAACACTTGCTACGCCCGAAACAGGAGTCTGCGAGCCGTAGTAATCTACGAATACGCCATTCAACACATTTACCGAAGCCTTACCTGCACGAATGTTCGACAAGGTCTCCTCCAAGAAATCAACCGCCTTCTGCATACGGTTGGTTGCATCATTAAGAATTGTTTTAGTATCCATACTCTCTTCTATTTTTTGATTGTCTTTTCTATTAATTTCACCAACTCAGCGAACTCCACCTCGTCGTAGCCCACACTCGCCTTAACTACGCGACCACTCTTATCGATAAGGAAGTTTCGCGGAATATAGGTCTGCGCATACAACTTATAGACGCTGCTGTCGGTATCGAGTCCCATCGGGAACGAGTAGCCCATCTTCTCGCGGAAGGTGGCAACGGTTTCGCGCTTCTCGCCACGCGACACAGGCAGAAAGACAAATGGCTCGCCCTTGAACTTTTCGATTATATCCTTCTCCACTCGCGCCAACTCCGCACGGCAAGGAGGACACCATGTTGCCCAAAAATTCAGCAACACAACCTTACCCCTCAAATCGGAGAGTTTAACCTTCGAGCCATCGAACATCTCCACCTCAAAATCGGGAGCTTTGGCTCCATCCTTTACAATTGTAGCCTCTTCAGGCGTAGGGCGTTTATCCTGCGCTTTGGCGGTAAATAATCCACCAAACAGAAGGGCTGCACAGAGTACAATGGCGAGGATAGCCATTACAACCATACTCAAAGTACTCTTCTTTTGATATCTTCTTCGTGTCATAATTTTGCTTTTTTAATTGTCAATTGTCAATTATTCAATTGTCAATTATTTATGTACCAGTGTTCCGATATTCTCGCCCGTCAATACCTTCATCAAGTTGCCCGGAGTATCCATATCGAAAACGATGATATTCAACCCGTTCTCCTTGCAGAGCGTAAAGGCTGTCATATCCATAATCTTCAAATTTCGTGCATAAATCTCGTCGAAGGAGATCTCGTCAAACTTCGTTGCAGTAGGATCTTTCTCTGGATCTGCGGTATATACACCATCCACGCGAGTACCCTTGAAGAAGCCGTCAGCCTCAATCTCAATACCACGCAAAGCCGAAGCCGAGTCGGTCGAGAAGTATGGGTTGGAAGTTCCGCCGCCGATAATCACGACATAACCATCACGCAAATACTCCAAAGCCTTATCCTTCGAGTAGTACTCGCCGATAGGCTCCATTCGGATAGAGGTCAAAACCTTACACTTTACCCCCTCATCTACCAACACCGCCTGCAGTGCCAACGAGTTGATAATGGTTGCAAGCATTCCCATCTGGTCGCCCTTCACACGGTCAAAACCGCGCTTTGCGCCCTGCAAACCTCGGAAGATATTTCCTCCGCCGATAACGATGCCAATCTCTGTACCAAGAGCCTGAGCCTCCTTAATCTGCTGGGCATAGACGCGAGCCTGCTCCATTGAGATGCCATACTTCTGTTCGCCCTGAAGCGACTCACCACTTAATTTGAGAAGGATTCTTTTGTATTTCATAATCTACTTTTTTATTTTTCGTGCGTAGTTCTAAATTGTGCCAAAAACATAGTTCGGCAATTTCTCACTACAAATATAGAAATAAATTTCGGAAAATTTGCAACTTTTTCTCACTTTGTATCTGCGCTACAAATTCGGGGCGACTTTTTCATCGCACCGCCCCGCTACTCTTTATCGTACGACAGTCTATTTTCGTCACGAAACTGACGCGGTGTCACACCCTCAATTTTGCGAAATAGCGTGGAGAATTGACCAACACTCTCAAAACCCAATGCGTAGGCGGTCTCACTGATGGTCTGGTGTTCGGAGATGAGCATCTCCTTGGCTCGGCTTGTCAGCAGGCGAGCAATATATTGCGCAGGAGCAATCCCCGTAACGCGCTTGAACGACTGCCGAAACCACGAATAACCCACTCCGAGCGCGTTGGCAATCTCCTCAGCGTGGAGCGAGTGATGCACCCTCTCACGCATCAGTTGCCGAGCCTCGTTGATAATATCTTCGGTGCGATTTGAGCCGTCACGCGAATTGCGGTTCTTGTAGAGAATATGCCCCAATATATGCATCACTATTCCCGCCAATAGCTGCTGACAACCAATCTTCTCCTTCTCGGCAAGCCGTATTGCATCGCGATAAAGCGCGACAAGCGAGTTGCTCAAACCAATCTTTATCAGAGCCTCTTTTGGCGAGAGAAATTCGGACGAAAGCAGCCCTTCAACCTGCTTACCTCGGAAGCCAATCCAGAACTCGTGCCACCCCTGCTGCTGATTTGGTGCGTAGCTGTGTTGCTCACCCGGAAAGAGAAGAATAACCGTTCCCGACTCGACGACTTGGTGTGGCATCGACTGCGACTCGAAATATCCGCTACCCTCGGTGATGTAGACTATCTGAAATTCGTCGAGTACACGACCATTTTGCGGCTTGAAATCGTAGGTTTCGGGGTGCTGCATCGCGGGGTAGCAGGCGTTCGGCTCGATGGTCTGTGTGCCGACTGTCGTAACAACCAATCCCCACTCCTCGTCGTGTGGGCCGATTGTGAGATATTTGAGTGAATTGCCAACAAAGTCTGCCATACCGTGTCAAATTTGAAAGATTTAATATCATTTTTGATATTCAAAGTTAGCAAATATATTTCTAATTTTGCAATAGTAAAGCTGAAAAATCCTTAAAACTATGAAGATTTATAACTTTTTAGCCTTTGATTTGGGAGCTACAAGCGGTCGTTCTGTCATCGGAACACTGCGAGATGGCAAAATTGAAACACGCGAATTAACCCGCTTTCCAAACGGAATTATTGAGTTGCACGGAAAGTTCTATTGGAATCTTCTCGGACTCTACGAACACCTCAAGGAGGGGCTCGTCGCGTGCGCCAAGGAGGGCATCACTCCCGACTCAATCGGCATCGACACTTGGGGTGTAGATGTAGTACCAATTGGCAAAGATGGCTCAATACTCGGAATGCCACGCGCCTACCGCGATCCGTACACGAATGATGCCCCCGAAAGATACTTCGAGATCGTTCCTCGCGAGGAGGTCTACGATAAGACGGGTATTCAGATAATGAACTTCAACACGCTGTTCCAAATCTTTGCTGCTGTAAAGGAGGGTTACACTCCGATTGTCAAGGCGGAGAAGCTGCTCTTTATGCCCGATGCGCTCTCCTATATGCTTACGGGCAAGCAGATTTGTGAATATACCATCGCCTCAACATCGCAGATTCTCAACCCTCGCAATGGAGAGTTCGAGAGGTCACTTTTGGAGGCGGCTGGCGTTAGTGCAGAGATTCTCCCAAAACCTCAACTCCCAGGCTGTGTGATTGGTCAGCTGACCGACGCATTGGCAACCGAGACACGCATAGGAAAGGTGGATGTTGTGGCCGTTGCAGGACACGACACCGCTTCAGCAGTTGCAGCAGTGCCTGCCGAGAATGAGCGATTCGCCTACCTCTCGTCGGGAACTTGGTCGTTGATGGGAATCGAGACCAAGCAGCCAATCATCACCGAGGAGTCCTTCCGCCTAAACTTTACAAACGAGGGTGGTGTAGCAGGTACAACTCGTTTCTTGAAGAACATCTGCGGAATGTGGATTTTGGAGCAGTGCCGCAAGGAGTGGGAGCGCGACGGAAAGGAGTACACCTATCCCGAAATTGTCCGTCTTGCGGGCGAGGCAGAGCCATTCGTGGCATTTATCAACCCCGACGATGCTCTCTTTGCAAACCCTGAATCGATGCTCGGTGCAATAGAGGAGTTCTGCAACCGCACGGGGCAGACTACACCACAGAGCGATGCGCAAATCATCCGCACCATATTCGAGAGTTTGGCACTCCGCTACCGCGAAGTGTTGGAGATGCTTGAGGAGATGGCTCCGTTTGCGATAGATGTACTGCACATTATCGGTGGCGGCTCGAAAAACGCACTCTTGAACCAATACACCGCAAATGCTACGGGCAAGCGCGTAGTGGCAGGCCCTTCGGAGGCTACGGCATTCGGAAATATTATGATGCAGGCGATTGGTGCAGGGGTTATCAACTCGCTCGACGAGGCTCGCGCAATAATTCGTGCCTCAATCAAGACAGAGGAGTTCCTCCCTCAAGATAGCGAGGAGTGGAATGCAGCATACGAAAAATTTTACAACTTAAAATAAATTAAATAGTATTATGAACGAAGCAAGAATTAAACAAGCTTACGATATCGCCGTTGAGCGATATGCAGAGTTGGGTATCGATGTAGAGAAGGTTCTCGATTTGATGCAGAAGGTAGAGATTTCTATGCACTGCTGGCAGGCAGACGATGTTTGCGGTTTCGAGTCGTCGGGCGATTTGACAGGTGGTATTCAGACCACAGGAAACTATCCAGGCAAGGCTCGTAATATCGAGGAGTTGCGTGCCGACATCTTGAAGGCGAAGTCGCTCCTTCCAGGAAATCAGCGTCTGAATCTCCACGAGATTTATGGCGACTTCGGTGGTCAGTTCGTAGACCGCGATGAGGTGGAGCCAAAACACTTCGAGAGCTGGATGCAGTGGGGCTTGGAGAATGGAATGAAACTCGACTTCAACACCACATCGTTCTCGCATCCAAAGTCGGGCGACCTCTCGCTCTCGAATCCTAATCAGGAGATTCGCGACTTCTGGATTGAGCACTCGAAGCGTTGCCGTGCAATTGCCGAGGAGATGGGGCGTCGTCAGGGCGATCCTTGTATTATGAACTTGTGGGTACACGATGGTAGCAAGGATATCACCGTAAATCGCATGAAGTACCGCGAGTTGCTGAAGGATTCGTTGGATCAGATCTTCGCACAGAAGTACGACAACATGAAGGATTGCATCGAGTCGAAGGTGTTCGGTATCGGTTTGGAGAGCTACACCGTAGGCTCTAACGACTTCTACATCGGCTATGGTGCAAAGAACAATAAGATTGTAACTCTCGATACAGGTCACTTCCATCCAACAGAGAGCGTGGCCGACAAACTTTCGTCGCTGCTCTTGTATGTTCCAGAGGTTATGCTCCATGTGAGCCGTCCTGTTCGTTGGGACTCCGACCATGTAACCATTATGAATGATGAGACGCTCGATTTGATGCACGAGATTGTTCGTTGCGATGCACTCGACCGCGTACATATCGGCTTGGACTACTTCGACGCTTCGATCAACCGTATCGGTGCTTATGTAATCGGTACACGCGCAACACAAAAGTGCTTGTTGCAGGCGTTGTTGGAGCCACTTGCACAGCTTCGCGAGTACGAGGCAAAGGGACAGGGCTTCGAGCGTTTGGCACTCCTCGAAGAGGCGAAGGCCCTTCCTTGGAATGCAGTTTGGGATATGTACTGCTTGCGCAACAATGTCCCTGTAGGCGAGGCATTTATCGCTGATGTTCAGCAGTATGAGAAAGAAGTAACCTCTAAACGCTAATTGATTATGTATCGTATAGTTCTTAACGAAACCTCCTATTTTGGAGCAGGTTGTCGCTCGGTGATTGCCGAGGAGGTGGCAAAGCGCGGTTTTAAGAAGGCCTTTTTCGTAACCGACAAAGACCTTATCAAGTTCGGTGTTGCCGAGAAGATTGAGGAGGTATTGAAGGGTGCAAACATCCCTTACGAGATTTATAGCGATGTTAAGGCTAACCCTACAATCGGCAATGTTCAGCGCGGCGTAGAGGCTTACAAGGCTTCGGGCGCAGACTTTATTATTGCTTTGGGCGGAGGCTCGTCGATTGACACAGCAAAGGCGGTGGGTATCATCGTGAACAACCCTGAATTTGCAGATGTTCGCTCGTTGGAGGGCGTAGCACCTACAAAGCATCGCGCAGTACCAACTTTCGCAATCCCTACAACGGCAGGAACTGCCGCCGAGGTGACTATCAACTATGTTATCACCGACGAGGAGGCGAAGAAGAAGATGGTGTGCGTCGATCCTAACGATATTCCAATGTGCTCGATTATCGACTGCGAGTTGATGTACTCAATGCCGAAGGGCTTGACCGCTGCTACGGGTATGGACGCGCTCACTCACGCTATCGAGAGCTTTATCACTCCAGGCGCGTGGACTATGAGCGATATGTTCGAGTACAAAGCTATCGAATTGGTGGCAAAGCACCTCAAGAATGCCGTTGAGAATGGCAAGGACGAGGTTGCCCGCGCAGGTATGGCCGAGGCGCAATATATCGCAGGTATGGGCTTCTCGAATGTTGGTTTGGGCATCGTTCACTCGATGGCTCACCCACTCGGAGCGTTCTACGACACTCCGCACGGTGTAGCAAATGCACTGCTTCTTCCTTACATTATGGAGTACAACGCCGACTCTCCGTCGCGTGCCAAGTATCTCGACATCGCAAAGGCTATGGGTGTAAATACCGATGGTATGAGCGTGGACGAGGGTGTCAAGGCTGCTATTGATGCAGTTCGCTCGCTCTCGCTCTCGATTGGTATTCCGCAGCACTTGTGCGAGATTGGCGTCAAGCGCGAGGATATCCCAGAGTTGGCCGTTGCGGCATTCAACGATGTCTGCACAGGTGGCAACCCACGCCCAACCTCGGTTGAAGATATTGCAAAGTTGTACGAAATAGCATTCGAGTAGTCGAACATATAATAGAGAATCCCTATGAAATCAGTATTGGAAAATCGCCCTGCACTTGCAGCCGAGGTTGAGAAGGTAGCCGAAGTAGCTGGCTACTTATGGCAAAAGGGTTGGGCAGAGCGTAACGGTGGAAATATCACCGTAAATATCACCGAGTATATCGATGACGAGATTAAGTCGTTGCCTGCAATTAGCGAGGTATATCAGATTGGTGCGGTGTTGCCACACTTGAAGGGTTGCTACTTCTACTGCAAGGGCACAAATATGCGTATGCGCGACTTGGCGCGTCGTCCTATGGAGAATGGCTCAATCATCCGCATTCTCGACGACTGCGCATCGTATGTTATTATTGCAGACAATGTTGTAAAGCCGACCTCGGAGCTACCTTCGCACCTAAGCGTACATAACTACCTTATCAGCATCGGCTCGCCATATAAGGCTTCGGTACACACCCACCCAATCGAGTTGGTGGCCATGTCGCATAGCAAGCGATTTCTTGAGAAGGATGTTGCAACAAAGTTGTTGTGGAGTATGATTCCTGAGACCAAGGCGTTCTGTCCTCGCGGTTTGGGTATCGTACCTTACACCCTCCCCGGTTCGGTGGAGTTGGCAGATGCAACCATTGCCGAGTTGGCGGACTACGATGTAGTGATGTGGGAGAAGCACGGCGTATTTGCCGTAGATTGCGATGTGATGCAGGCTTTCGACCAGATTGATGTGTTGAACAAATCGGCACTTATCTACATTGCAGCCAAGAGTATGGGCTTCGAGCCTGAGGGTATGAGCGATGAGCAGATGCGCGAGATGTCGGTGGCATTTAACCTTCCTAAATAATTAACGAACAACTAATAAAACTTAAAATGAAGATTAAGAACTTTATCATAGTATCTGTTGTTGCAGTTGCATCGCTTGTGCTGGCAATGGGTTGCTGCTGCGACTGCAAAAGAGCCGTAGGAGAACGAACCGAAGCTCTCGACAACGCTGCTTGGGAGGTATCGAAATGGATATCGGTGGTTGATGCTCCTGTTGCACCCGAAAAGCCAAAATGTCTGCGCTCGGCAGATGGTGCAAGTTGGTTTGTCTCAACTGTAAAAAATGAACAGAAGGTCGTTTCGGCAAAGTGGATGACCGCAGGACTCGGCATCTATCAGCTCTTCCTCAATGGCGAGGCTGTAGGCGAGGAGTTCCTTCGTCCGGGCTTCACTACGCCTCATAAGACGAAATTATCGTTCACCTACGACATTACCAAAGCCTTTGTGAAGAGGGCAGATGGCGAAAACACACTCTCGGTGCAGGTTACTCCAGGATGGTGGGGCGACAAGATTGTAACACCAAACAAGCACCTCGGAATGGTTGGTAAGAAGTGCGCTTTCCGTGGTGTGTTGGAGCTCACTTTTGCCGACGGCTCAAAAAAGCTCTACGGTACTAATCTCACCGACTGGAAGGCGAGTATCGCAGGCCCTGTAAAACATGCAGGTATCTACGATGGCGAGGAGTATGACGCTCGCGAGAAGATGGGCTACGAGGTGGCAGATACATTTGCTGTGCCAGAGGAGAACACCGAATTTGCAGGCGAGATTATCCCTTCTATGGGAGCAGAGGTATATCTCCGCCACGACCTCACCCTGTCGCCCGTAAAGGCCTATGTATACAATGGCGTTGAAGGGGCATCAGAGGAGGCTTACGGAAAGGTTATCATCGTACGCGAATACAAGGATAAGGAGGAGATTGTTATTGAGAAGGGCGAATCGCTTGTTGTAGATTTCGGTCAGAACTGCGCAGGTGTTCCCGCTTTCGAGTTTAATGCAGCCGAAGGTACCATCTTGACCTGCCTCCCATCGGAGATTCTCAACGATGGAAACGGCGCAAAGAGCCGCGCTATGGACGGCCCAGAGGGCAGCGTATTCCGTCGCAGCTTGCGTACTCCTGAGGATGGTATGCGTTTGATTTACACCTTCGCTGCAAGCGAGGATTTTGTAGAGTACTATCCACACTGCACCTTCTATGGCTACCGCTATATCGCAGTTACCGCAACCGACAAGGTTACAATTAAGAGCGTGAAGTCTATCCCTGTAACCTCCATCTCGAAGGAGCTTGAAACGGGTAAGATCACAACGGGAAACGAGTTGATTAACAAACTTATCTCGAATACATGGTGGGGACAGCTCTCGAACTATCTTTCGGTTCCTACCGACTGTCCACAGCGCAACGAGCGACTTGGCTGGACTGCCGACACGCAGGTCTATGCAGAGACGGGTTCGTTCTTTGCCAATACCGAGGATTTCTTCCACAAGTGGTTACGCGATCTGCGCGACTGCCAGTGCGAGCGAGGTTGCTACTACAGCGTAGCACCAAGAGGCCCTTTCGGTGGCGCGTCTATGCGATTTGGCTGGAGCGATGCGGGTATTATCACTCCGTGGATTGTTTGGAAGCAGTTTGGTAGCACCTCTATTATCGACGAGAGTTGGGATTCGATGGAGCTATATATGAATCTCATCGCCGAGACCAAGTACAACCATAGCTCCCTAACAGAGTTCAACCTCAACTCGCAATATGGCGATTGGTTGAGCTATGAGCCACTTGAGAGCTACCACAAGTTGGTATACAAGAAGGGAACAAAGGAGTTGTTGCCTGAAGCTCTCGACTATTGGAACTACTTGAGTGCTGCATATTGGATTTACGATGCCGAGTTGATGGTTGATATGGCTGTGGCTACAAATCGTGATGCCGAGAAGTATCGCAAAATGGCTGCCGAGGCGAGAGCCTACGCCAAGGAGCAGTTCTTCAATGAGGATGGCACATTCAAGACACCGATTCTCAACACAATGCAAACCCCAGCACTCTTCGCTCTGAAGATGAAGTTGGTGGAGGGTGAGGCAAAAGAGGCGATGATTGCTCGCCTACGCAAGAACTTCGAGGAGCATGACAACTGTCTTCAGACTGGCTTCCTCGGAACATCAATTCTGATGCCTGTACTCACCGAGAACGGAATGGCAGATATCGCTTACGAGCTGCTCTTCCAACGCAAGAATCCAAGCTGGCTCTACTCTATTGATAATGGCGCAACCACCATCTGGGAGCGTTGGAACAGCTACACCAAAGAGGAGGGCGTATCGAAGTACGGAATGAATAGCTTTAACCACTACGCCTACGGATGCGTTTGCGAGTGGATTTGGGAGACCGCAGCGGGTATCTCGTCGGATATCTCTGCTCCAGGATTTAAGCATATCGTTATGAAGCCTATACCAGATAAGCGTTTGGGCTTCGTAAAGGCTGAGTACAACTCGGCAGCAGGTCTTATCAAGAGTGCTTGGCGATATGAGGGCGATAAGTGGATCTGGGAGTTCACCATCCCTAAGGGCTCGACCGCAAGCGTAACTCTCCCTGGCGAGAGCGAGGCTACACTCTACGAGAGTGGCTCTTACAAGATTGTACGATAGTCTGCCCAATAGAATACAATTGGTGCGTGAGGGAGTTTCAGCTCCGATCACGCACCAATTGTTTTGTGCAGTAGGGCGTTAGAGAGATTTTCCGTTTTCCACTCCTCGTCTAATACTTGAACGCACTACCACCGACAAATTCGCGCAACACCGAGGTTGGTGGAATTTCGTCAGTACCAATCGTGTGGAAGTTGTCGAGGAACTTCAACATTCCTTGAGCCGTAGCGTACTCTGGGCGAGTATTCGGAATCTCCCGCAACAGCGGCTCAGCAAAAGGCTTCAGCACCGCCAACTCGTAGAACAACGACGAGTTGAACATCACATCTGCCTCCTCCTGATATGGGAAGATATTTCGCTCCTCACCGCGACGCACACTCGGCCAACGAGCAATCGTGTCGGCAGCACTTGTTCCGCGTGTGGCATTGTCGCGAATCATACGGCGCAACAAGCGGTTGTCGGTTGTGTGTATGCGCGAGGTGTTATCCATCGCCACCGAAGTGAAGCACGATGCATAGATGCGATATTTTGCTGTATCGGGGATGCTCGGTGTAAGGCGCGGATTGAGCGAGTGGATGCCCTCCATAATGAGTATCGAACGGTCATCGAGCTGCAATGGATTGTCGTGCCATTTGCGTGTGCCGCTAATAAAGTCGAAACGCGGAATCTCGACACTCTCACCCGCCATCAAACGACCTAAATCCTCGTTGAGTCGCGCAAGGTCTATCGCCTCCAACGCCTCGAAATCGTAGTCGCCATTCTCATCGCGCGGCGTATCCTCGCGATTTACAAAGTAGTCATCCGTTGAGACCAAAACAGGGTGCAGACCAAGCACTCGCAACTGCACACCGAGTCGCTTCGAGGTGGTAGTTTTACCACTCGACGAAGGACCGGAAATAAGCACAAGTCGCAGACCTCGCTCGCGGTTTGCCTCGGCAATAGTATCGGCTATTCGCGCAAGTCGCTTTTCGTGCAGAGCCTCCGCAATCTGTATCAATTCGCTGGCATCGCCCTGCTCGATGCGCTTATTGAGCTTTCCGACTGTCGGCACACCCATAATATCCACCCACTCGCTGTAACCATCAAAGATGGAGAACATCTTCTCCAAGTTTGGTGCAGGAGCAATAACATCGGGTGCTGTGCGCGAAGGCAACGAGATATAGAAGCCCTTGAAGTATGGGTAGACCTCGAATCTATCCGCATAGCCTGTCGAAGGGGCGAGCGCACCGAAGAAGTAGCCCACCTCATCGCCCAATCGCTCCACCGAGCTATAGAGTCGTTGGCGCGTCTGCAAGAGGTCGATCTTATCGTCGAATCCTCGCTCTGCAAATATCTTTACAACCTCCTCGGTCGGGAGCTTTTCGCGTGTTATCGGAATATTCTGCTCCACGATTTTGCGGGCTGCATCATAGAGAGCCTGACACTCCTCTGCCGAGAAATCGGTTTTACCCTCCACCTCGCAGTAGATGCTATCGCCTATGGCGTGGCGCGCGTGGAACTTATGCTGAGGGTACAATTTCGACATAACAGCCTGCATAATGAATATCAGCGAACGCTGATAAACTCGGAATCCAGCAGGATTTGTGATATCGAAGAACTCAACCTTTGCAGGGGTATAAATTTTATAGTTCAGCTCCTTGATTCTGTGATTTACAAATGCTGCAAGGAAGGGATATTTTCCCTCCAAATTGAGGCTTCGCGAGAGTTGGAGCAACGAAGTACCCATCTCAACCTCGACTGTTACATTGTTGTTTACGCAGTGAATTTTAACCAAATTTGCCATAGTCGGTAACTTTTTATCTTCCCAAAGATAACGAAAATATTTGAAATTTATTTGGTTTTCAGTTTTTTCATTATCTTTGTAGTAATTGTGAAACTTAAAACTAACTATTATATGTTCGATCAATTTGTAAACCGTCATATCGGGTGCAGTAATCCCGATACACTCAAAGCAATGCTTGACACTATCGGCGTTAGCTCGGTAGATGAACTCATTTCGCAAGTTATCCCTTCGGATATTCGACTCAATGCGCCTCTCGCACTCTCCGAGGCGATGAGCGAGTACGAATTTGCTCAGCACATTCAGGAGTTGGCAGCGCGCAATCTGCAGTTCCGTTCCTTTATCGGTATGGGCTACTACCCTAATGCCGTATCGGCAGCCATTATGCGCAATGTATTCGAGAATCCTGCGTGGTACACCTCCTACACCCCTTATCAGGCTGAAATTTCGCAAGGTCGCTTGGAGGCTCTCCTCAATTATCAGACCGCAATTATCTCGCTTACGGGGATGGAGATTGCAAACTGCTCGTTGCTCGACGAGGGAACTGCCGCAGCCGAAGCTATGGCGATGATGTTCGCTCTTCGTTCGCGCGAGGCGGTAAAGGAGGGACGCAACCTCCTCTTCGTGGATGAAAACATATTTCCTCAGACACTCGATGTACTGCTCACACGCAGTGAGCCATTCGGCATCGAGTTGATAGTGGACAACTACGCCGACTACACCTTCACGGGCAAGGAGTTCGGAGCTATAGTGCAGTATCCTGCCGCAAATGGCGAGGTACGCGACTACTCCGACTTTGTCGCAGCGGCTCACGCCGTAGGTGCGCTTGTAACCGCCGATGCCGACCTCTTGTCGTTGGCACTGCTCGCTCCACCGGCAGAGTGGGGCGCAGATATTGCCGTAGGCACTACCCAGCGTTTGGGCTGCCCGATGGGCTTTGGAGGCCCTTCGGCAGGATATATGGCGACAAAAGAGGCTTTCAAGCGCAATATGCCTGGTCGTATTATCGGTGTTTCGGTGGATAGACTTGGTCGTCGTGCGTTGCGTATGGCGTTGCAGATGCGCGAGCAGCACATCAAGCGTGAGCGTGCAACATCAAATATCTGTACCGCATCGGCTTTGATGGCTTCGATTGTCGGTTTCTACTGCGTATATAACGGTGCTGAGGGCTTGCGCCGTGCAGCTCTTACTGCCCACCTCTCGGCTTTGACCGCAGCGAAGGGTATTGAGGCCCTCGGATATAAACTCGCCTGCACAAACTTCTTCGATACGCTCGATATCGAGGCGGAGGCTTCGGTCGTTGAGTCTGTTGCGGAGGAGCATCACATCAACTTCTACTACCCTTCGGAGTTCCGTGTGCGATTGTCGTTTGACGATGTTACCACACCTGCCGAGGTGGAGGAGGTTGTTGCCATTTTTGCCGAGGCAAAGGGCAAGAAGGCGAAGAAGATACACCACGCCACCGAGCCACAGCACTTTATGGAGCGTAAATCGGCATATTTGACCGAGCCTGTATTCAACCGCTATCGTTCGGAGAGCGAGTTGATGCGCTACATCAAGCAGCTTGAGTTGCGCGATATCTCGTTGGCAAACTCGATGATTTCGCTCGGCTCGTGTACAATGAAACTTAACGCTGCCGCTTTGATGCAGCCGCTATCCTTATCGGGCTTCCAAAATATCCACCCATTTGCCCCAGCCGACCAGCGCGAGGGCTATGCCGCACTTATCGAGGAGTTGGAGCGCGACTTGGCAACCATTACAGGTTTTGCCGCTTGCTCTGTTCAGCCAAATTCGGGTGCTGCGGGCGAATATTCGGGCTTGATGGTTATCCGCGCCTACCACCAGAGCCGCAATCAGGGCTATCGTAACATCGTCTTGATTCCTGCCTCGGCGCATGGTACAAATCCCGCTTCGGCAGCGATGGCGGGTATGAAGATTGTAACCGTAGCGTGCGATGCTCATGGAAATATCGATGTCGATGATTTGAAGGCAAAGGCGGAGCAGTACTCCTCGGAGTTGTGCGCCTTGATGGTAACCTACCCTTCGACACACGGCGTATTCGAGAGCCGTATTCGCGAGATTGTAGATACTATCCACGATGCAGGTGGAGAGGTCTATATGGACGGTGCAAATATGAATGCACAGGTTGGTTTGACAAATCCAGGCTTTATTGGGGCGGATGTCTGCCACCTCAATCTCCATAAGACCTTCGCAATGCCTCACGGTGGTGGTGGCCCAGGTGTAGGCCCTATCTGCGTGGCTTCACACCTCGCACCATTCCTCCCTTCGCACTCGGTAGTAGCTACCGGTGGCGAAGAGGGTATCACCGCCGTATCGTCATCGCCTTGGGGCTCAGCACTCTTGTTACCTATAACCTACGGCTATATCAAGATGCTCGGAGCAGAGGGTTTGCGCAAGGCGACCGAGATGGCTATCGTGAATGCCAACTATATGGCTTCGGCGATTAAAGATGAGTTCCGCACCTACTACTCGGGCGAAACGGGCCGTGTAGGACACGAGATGATTCTCGACTTGACTCACTTCAAGCGCGACTATGGCGTAGATTGTGGCGATGTAGCTCACCGCTTGATGGATTACGGCTTCCACGCACCTACACTCTCGTTCCCTGTTCACGAAACTCTGATGGTTGAGCCTACCGAATCGGAGCCAAAGGAGGAGATGGATCGCTTTATTGAGGCTTTGGTGCAGATTAAGCGCGAGGCGGAGGCAATCGGTGGCGAGGCAGACAATGTTGTAGCCAACGCTCCGCATATCGCCGAGGAGCTTGCGGGCGAGTGGTCACACCCATACTCTCGCCACGAGGCCGCCTTCCCGTTGGCGTGGGTGGCTCGTTCGAAGTTCTTCCCGTATGTAACGAAAATCGACAACGGCTACGGCGACAGAAACCTCGTTTGCGTAAACGAGGAGTAGTATAAAACTTATGTTAAACAGCCCTTTGCCTCATTGCTACGCTCAGTAGTAATGGGGCTTTGGCTTGTTATCGCAGCAGTAGTAGCGAGAATCTGAAAATTGATTTTTCGATAATCGATAAAATCATAGCTCAAAAACTTAAATTTTGGTTTATACTTACAATATATTCATCAAAGATTTGTATATTTGCGAGTCTAAACAAATCAATAGTATGCAAGATAAAGGTAGTTATCTCTCACCTGAAGTGAGAGAAGTTCGTTTTTTTGTTGAACATGGGTTTGCTGGCTCGTTAGAGAATCCGAGTGAACAACCCGAAATAGATTGGTAGTATATGGTAAAGAGTATTTTTCTATCGTTGCTAGCAATAGTGTTGGTGGCGTGTACCCGTGACAAGGTTGAAGATGTAATGGTAAATATCGACAGCGAAGACACCGTCTACGCCTCGATAGATGCACCAGAATGTCGTGTTGAGCTGAACGATAAGTGCCAAACCGTTTGGACAAAGGACGACGAAATTATGGTCGTGAGTGCAAATGAGTACTCGCTATATCGCTTCAATGGCAATACAGGCGATAGGTCGGGCTCTTTCAAAAAAATAGGCTATGGCAACCCCCCAAGTGCTTCGATCAAGTTTGGCAATAAAAGCTACGCCTTGTATGGTAATTATAGCTCATACGGAGCTTATAGCAATGGTACTCCGCTACTCTTTACCGAGATACAATCACCGCAGACCTACAAGGAGGAGAGTTATGGTCTCTACGCAAATGCAATGGTTGGTACGAGCGAAGGGGATAACAACTTTATCTTTAAGAATCTGCTTGGCTATCTTCGTTTGAGCGTCACGGGAAATAGAAGCATCTCAAAAATCACCCTAATGGGAAATGACAAAGAGACCATTTCGGGAATAATATATTTTGCAACAACCGACTTCTCGCAGTTCAATTGGCACGCAAACACCTCATCTTCAATTGTGCTTGACTGCGGCGCAGGTGTAGCATTGTCGGCAGAGCCAACATCATTCTATTTTGTTGTGCCGCCAATGACATTCCAGAAGGGCTTTACGGTAACTATTGACTTTACGGATGGTACAAGCTATACGCAGACAACCAGCAAGGCGATATCTATTGAGCGTAACACCATCCAGCCAATGAAAGCGATTAATACAAACCCCGACTCAATAGAGTACAAAGAGGTAACTATTGATCACACTGGCGAATATATTATCACTCCTCTTTTAGAGAACGCCATCTCTGGCTCTATAGATTGGGGTGATGGAGAGGTTTCGTTGTTCAACAAGTTTTCATCGCACGATTTTGTTGATAAGAAGAGTTCTCACACCATCAAGATAGAGGTTGTGGGAGCAACAGCAATCGAATTAGAGAGTTGTGAGGGTGTATCAAAAATTGATTTGTCGAACTTCTGATTATTATAGAGAGTTATGAAGAGAATATTGATTATTCCGCTACTATTAATAGCTTTTGCACTATCAGCAGCACCGATAGGCGAACGCAAAGCACGCGAAATTGCAACAACATTTTTTGCGTCAAACTCCACACGCTCGGCATCGCCCGTGCTCTCTTTAGAGTGGGCAGGCAAAGAGCTTTCGGGCAAAACCATCGTAAAATCATCCGCCGCAAATCAGGATGAGGCGATGCTCTACATCTATAATAGAACTGATGCACAGGGTTTTGTTGTTGTAGCAGGCGACGACAATGTCGAAAAGCCGATTGTCGCCTTCTCGCACAACAACCATCTTCGCATAGAGAATCTCTCGGAGGGAGCAAGATATATCCTTTCGGGATGGTGTAAGCAGATTGCCGCTGCTCGCGTAGCCACACAAATCGTTACACGCGCAACGGATAGCGCAGAGGTCGGCACGGAAGAGGTGTTATACAGCACAGCTCTATGGAATCAAGGCGCACCATTCAACAACGAAGCTCCCGTAATAAATGGAGAGCGATCCGTAACAGGTTGCGTAGCAACGGCAATGTCGATAATATGCTACCACAACAAGTGGCCTGAGCAAGGCATTGGTGTTACTCCTGCGTATGAATACACGGACAACTATGGATATAGGCGAAGTGTACCTGCCAACTCGTTGGGACGCGTATATAACTACGATAATATGCTGAGCGACTACTCGAATGGCTATACGGAGAAGCAGGGAGCCGCCGTTGCAGCATTGATGAAGGATATGGGTACAGCGGTACAGATGATGTATCATCCAGAGAGTTCGGGTGCGTTTGATATGGATGTTCCAATTGCTCTGATGACCTATTTCGGATACTCGAAATCGGCTCTACTAAGATATGGAGATGGATATACATATAGAGAGTGGGTTAAGGCTCTCAAAGAGAATATAGAGGCGTTTGGCCCGACCTATTTTAGTGGCTCGAATCCTACCGATGGTGGACACGCATTTGTGCTTGATGGCTACACAAGCAAAAATTACTTCCACATCAATTACGGTTGGGGCGGATATGACAATGGTTACTACCTGCTACCAAAGATTGAGTTCGCCGAGGGGCAAATGAGTCTATTCTACTTGACACCCGACAAGACAGGAACAAGCACCTACAAAGACAATCTATTACTTTTAGTAGTTGGTGATTATCAGGGACTTTGGAGTGATGCAAAGGAGTTTGTTGTAAACCAGCCATTCCAGCTAAAGTGCGGTGCAATATGGAATGTTGGAAGCACCTTATTCTCGGGCGAAGTGCAAGTTGCCTTGTGCGATATTAATGGTAATATAAAGGAGACTCTGCGCAAATTTAATCTATCGCTTGATGTTATGTATTACCAATACTATTACCCTTTCAACGCCACAATTACAACACCTATTGAGGAGGGAGATCGCATTCGAATTATGTACAAGGGAGAGTACTCGGATGGTTGGCAATGGGCAAAGCGAGAGAGTAATGCCGTAGACGAAATTCTCGTTTCGTTTACTCCGAACGATATTGCCAAGATGTTGAATCTCAGATACGACAACAAGACAAAAGTTTTGTCAGTCTTACCTATCTACAACGCCACCTACGAAGTTGAAGATAGTTCGGGAGCAACCGTATCGAGTGGCTCTATCGCAGGTGGAGAGCGAGTTTCGATTCTCACATCCGAGAATAAGTCGGGCGAATATACAATATATTTCAGAAAAGATAGTTCTGAGTATAAATTGGTTGTTGTATTGTAGTACCATTCGCTTACAGCAGATAGGGTAAACGAAGGGATGCCGACATTTATGCAATGGTGGTAATTTGAAAAAATTTACTACCTTTGTCGGCGATAAAAGAGAATTAACATTAACTATTTATAAATTATGAAAGTAGAGAACACAAAATTTGTTGCGGTAAACTATACTCTTACCGTTGATGGTCAGATTGCAGATCAGAATCCAGAGGGACAGCCTCTTGAGTTCGTTTGCGGTGCAGGTATGTTGCTCCCTAAGTTCGAGGGCGCACTTATCGGCAAAGAGCCTGGCGATAAGGTTTCGTTCACTTTGGAGCCAAAGGATGGCTACGGAGAGTTGATTCCAGAGGCTATCGTGGAGTTGCCAAAGACAATCTTTATGATTGACGGCAAGGTCGTAGAGGAGATGCTCTTC
This sequence comes from Rikenellaceae bacterium, assembly GCA_015059875.1. Classification (GTDB taxonomy): domain Bacteria; phylum Bacteroidota; class Bacteroidia; order Bacteroidales; family Rikenellaceae; genus Alistipes. The sequence goes on from SUZQ01000007.1 coordinate 51,368, forward strand.
GTGGGCAATATTGTACCTATGAGCGATGCTGAGGGACACCGTATGAACGGCATTATCCGTGAGGTTAAGGAGGAGACTATCATCATGGACTTCAACCACCAAATGGCTGGTAAGACCTTGAATTTCGATGTAGAGGTTGTTGAGGTACGCGATGTAACTCCTGAGGATCTTGCTCCAAAGGGCGGTTGCTCGTGCGGTTGTGACCACGACCACTGCGAGGGTTGTGGCGAGGATCACCACTGCGGCGAGGGCGAGTGCAATGGCGACCACGAGTGCCACTGCCACTAAGCCGAGTCGTAATACCTCAAAAATATAGTGGAGAGCTGTCAAATCGGCTCTCCACTATATTTTATCACCCAGACTATCGTCTACTCCATCGGCAAACTTTCTTGCGAGTAGCGCAAAGGCGTGCCATCAAAAAGCTCCACATCAACCTCAACACTGAGACTATTGCCGACCATCTTCATCGTAATCGTTCCCGACTGCAACGGGCGAAATGGAGCGTAGTAACACTGCGGGTCTTCGTAGACGATAATATAGTCCGCATTGCAATATTTGTGCATTATATCCACCTCTCTTCCCAACAACTCTCGCTTCAAACCAATAATTGCATTAGTGGTCAAATGCGATGCATCGGTAAGTGGCGAAATAACCAACAAAAGCCAATCCTCGCTATTGGTTACCTTTGCCATATTTACGGGTATCTGCTCCTCGCCAAAGAGAAGAGTGCCAAACTTGCCAGCCTTTTGCGGCTCTGCACCGCCATCGCTATCTGCAGGGTTGCACGACACCAAAATAGCCGCAGCAACAAGTGTTATAAAGTGGAAAATATAGTGTTTCATCGCGCTAATCTATCTAATAAATTATCAATCTATCTGTCGAAATTGTTGTATCGGCGGTTACGGCAAAGCTCGGTACGGAGCAATCCTGCAAGTTGCAAATTACTCTATGCGAGCCATCTTCGCCTCGCTCAACAACAACCATTCCGCCATCGATGCGGGCATAGTTATCGCCCCACTTACCATCTGCATACTTTACATACCACGCACCCGACCAATATGGCACAGTAAAACTGTCAGGCAATCCCGAAATAGAGTGGAATGGAGTAATAGACTCCTTGTTGAACGATGTATCAGCATTGCGAGTCAACATAGGATACTCGCCAGCAGGTACTCCCTCTTCGGTAATGTCTGTTTCCCAAGGAACGAGCAGTTCAAGTCGTAGTAAATCACCACTGCCCTTCGGATTACCCCACTCGAACGAGATACTCTCCTCGGCAAGGAAGATAAGGATATTTCTATAACTCTCATTTCCAAGATAGAAGGAGTCGCCCTTATCCTGCAAGTATGCTTTTTCCAACTTTGTGAGTTGCAAATCGGATGTAAGCAACGAGTTTGGCACTCGCTCTACCACCTGCGATTTAGGCTCGATTGTGCCACTCCACTTGAAGTTGCGCTTACGACACTGCTTGCCAACCAATACGCCCGAAATGGTATACGAGCCATCTGCGTAGGCGATGATCTGCAACGAGCCATCATCTATAAGGTCGATATCCATCTCAGTCGAGCCTTCAGGTATCGAGGCGTAGAATGTCGCGTCGGGGCGTTCGTGGCGACCATCGGGCAGATCTATATAGTCCATATAGCCATATACAAAGGTGTTCGGCGAGAAGTCGCCCGAATTGCTCTGAGCGCGATATTCGCCTGCGAGTTGTGCAAGATTGGGTTGCTGCTCATTGCTGTACTCAACATTCAATAGCAACTGCATAACCGCACCCGGACCGACCAAATTTCCCATTTCGTCCATCTCCATATCGGTGTATAGCTTCACAAGCCAACCATCCGATATCGCCTCACCGACATCGTCGCCCATATAGTAGACCTCCGCATTGGTAAAGAGAGTTGTCTGCGGCTCCTTCTCCTCGAATGGGTCTACGGTATCCTCCCCACCGCCATTGTTGCAAGCGGTAAATGCCACAACAGCCAACAACGGCAACAAAAAGGCGATACACTTGTGTTGAAATTCTCGAATTGTCATAACTAACCTATCCATATATCTCGTAATATGGTTACAAATGTAATACTATTCCGCCACAGATGCAAATATATGCAATGGTTATGGGTAGAGGTTTTGGGTAGACAAAACTCAATTGCAACTCCGACGATTGTCAAGGCGCACAAGAAATCCGCTTGCTCAGTTTACAAAATCGTAAATGATTAGGCTATTTTTGAGGCAATCAAAAAGCCCGATGCGCAGCATACTCCTCCAAAAAGCAGAATTGAGTGAGGGAATTTTGTACCAAAGTAAAAATGCTTTTAAGGAGGTAGTTGCAACATCCCACGACCTAATTTCTCGTCAGAAGTCGTGAGATGTGGTGCATCGCAAAAGAAAGACCTTCGGGATAGTACAAAATCGTACAGCCCGAAGGTCTTTACTATTTAGCGATGTGCCGCAGATTGCGGCTTATCACGAGAAATTACAACTTTGGACCTGCTGCTACCAAAGCCTTTCCAGCCTCGTTAGTAGTGTACTTGCCGAAGTTCTTGATGAAACGGCTTGCGAGATCCTCTGCCTTCTTCTCCCACTCTGCTGCGTCAGCGTAAGTGTCGCGTGGATCGAGGATCGCAGGATCTACACCTGGAAGTGCAGTTGGAACCTCAAAGTCGAATACTGGAATCTTCTTGGTTGGAGCCTCAAGGATTGCACCGTCGAGGATTGCGTCGATGATACCACGAGTATCCTTGATCGAGATACGCTTGCCTGTACCATTCCAACCTGTGTTTACGAGGTATGCCTTAGCACCACTCTTCTCCATACGCTTAACGAGCTCCTCAGCGTACTTTGTTGGGTGCAACTCCAAGAATGCCTGACCGAAGCAAGCCGAGAATGTTGGAGTAGGCTCGGTGATACCGCGCTCTGTACCTGCCAACTTAGCGGTAAAGCCAGAGAGGAAGTAGTACTTAGTCTGCTCTGGAGTCAAAATCGATACTGGAGGCAATACGCCGAATGCATCAGCCGAGAGGAAGATAACATTCTTTGCAGCTGGAGCAGCCGAGATAGGCGATACGATGTTGTCGATGTGGTAGATAGGGTACGAAACACGAGTGTTCTCGGTTACGCTCTTATCGTTGAAATCGATCTTACCATTCTCATCAACAGTTACATTCTCCAAGAGAGCGTCGCGCTTGATAGCGTTGTAGATATCTGGCTCAGACTCCTTGTCCAACTTGATAACCTTTGCATAGCAACCACCCTCGAAGTTGAAGATACCGTTGTCATCCCAACCGTGCTCGTCGTCACCGATAAGCTGACGCTTTGGATCGGTCGAAAGGGTTGTCTTACCTGTACCCGAAAGACCGAAGAAGATAGCGGTCTCGCCCTTCTCGTTGGTGTTAGCCGAGCAGTGCATCGAAGCGATACCCTGCAATGGGAGGTAGTAGTTCATCATC
>SUZQ01000008.1 GCA_015059875.1 Rikenellaceae bacterium
AAGAAGAGCAGCCGTTCAAAGAAATAGAGCATTGTTTCTTTATGACAGAGAAGGGTAGTACCTTTTGGGTGCTGCCCTTTTTTGGTTAGGGGCGTTAGGGGTGTTAGGGGTATTAGGGGAAATAGGGAGAATAGGGAAATTAAAAATTGCCCATTCGTCTTATTGGTCTCATTGGTCTCATTAGTCTCATTAGTCTCATTAGTCCCATCAATCAACAAAAAAGGTGGTTGCCAAAACTGACAACCACCCAAATATCAAGAGTCGTAAAAATTAGTACACCAACTCGTCATCCTCCGTACCGAATCCAGGGAGGAGAACACTATCTCCGTAGCCGCGCTCGGCAGCTACCTCGTAAATTTCAACCTCTGGAGCAGAATAGCTCAAAATATTCTTTTTCATAGTTAATTTCGCAATTAAAAAGTTAAACCATTCTGTCTGTTACTCTGCTGCTGGAGGGGTTGTAGGGAGCGTTGGCTTTACCGAGAGGAACGAGCAGCCGTCGGCTGTTGCAGTAGCCTCGTCGATTGCTGTGCTGTAGATAAACTTGTAGTAGTTTGTTCCATCAATAGTATCTGTAACGGTAGTCTCAACAGGCTCAGGATCACTCGCATCACCAGCCATCATTACTGTACGTGTAATCTTGCCACCTACCTTGCAGTCCTTTGCGTAGACATTATCGTTTCGCTCAGCAGCTATAATCATACCAACGAGTTCGCTCTTTGGAGCATTGACATGACAGTAGCACTCTACGCCCGAAACCACAGCATTTGAGACTGGTACCACACCTGCTGCCAAAAGCTTGCCTGTCTCACCCGCATCTCCGGTATTGACAACATCGCCGAGCTGATAGTAGTTGGCAGTATCCATAAATGGAGATGCACCATCTGCAATATCGATGAGTCCGAAGAAACCTCCGAGACGAATCTCGCCATTTGGAGTCTTTCCGTTAGCCGATATTGTACCAGTATTTACAACATTACCAGTCCAAACATTATCATCCTTAGTATACGCGCAAAGACCTCCCGAGCAACAACCTATAATACCTCCTAAATGCACATTGGACTTAACAGTAATCTCTCCATCAAAAGAGATATTACCCGAGTTCGTGAATCCATTTGTGATTATGACAGTAGTTTTTTTATTCAAGCAACCAATCAATCCTCCGAGACGAAGATAGGATTTAGTTTTACCATTAAAGGTGATGTTTCCGCTATTCGAGCAGCCGTCGAAGATGTTGTATTGGTCAGCTGTCTCAAACTTTCCGACAAGACCTCCGCAGCGAACATTTCCGGTATTGTAGAAATCCTTGGTAAACTCTATGTCGCCCTCGTTATGGCAGTTCTTCCAAGTTTTGTCATACTGACCATCGTAGCAGATACCTCCAACGAAGCACGAACCTCCATTGATAGTAGCACCAACGGTAATCTTTCCCTTATTGGTACAATTGGTACGGTTGTAACCATTTTGTACAGTAACCACTCCACCTATATAGAGCGTTCCGCCAACTGCGCCCTCAACAGTGATATTACCCTCGTTGACAGCATCAGTAAGCTGATCCTTCGAACTGTACTGACATCCACCGACATGAATCTTAGTGCTACTGCTTCTCATATTCACATAGATGTCGCCGCCCTTGTGGTTGTAAACGCCCTTGTTATGCGAGCCATCGACCTCACAAGCAACACCGGCAACATGCACATCGGCTTTCTGTTCGCCTGTAACATTGACCTTACCGTAGTTGTGGCAGTCGAGAATATCGCACTGACCATTGTAGTAAGCAAAACCTACAACACCACCAACATTTAAGGTCTTGTTGTAAGTTGCATCGAGGTTCACAGAGCCCTTGTTGGTAAAGTTCTTTGAGTGTGCTGCCGATGCTCCTGCTACGCCACCAACATTCAAAAAGTTGTGATTACCCGTAATATAGACATTACCCTCATTGTGCAAATCCTCGCAATCCCAATAGGTTATACCTGCGGCTCCACCAACAAACACCTTACCGTCGCAAGTTACCTCTCCTTCTATATCTTTAACTGTAGTCTTGACACCACTGATCACACCCGAAGAATCGCCCTTCAAATAGACATTACCATAGTTTACGCCTCGCCAAATTTTATTATGGGTACGACCTGTAAGACCACCAATCTGGATAAATGAAGCCTTGGTTGTTACCCAAGTAGCATCTACCTCCACATCGGCATAGTTGTTACAGTCGTATGAGCCTACCGAAGCGAGATAGCCACCAATACCACCAATTGTAACCTGTGTGTCGGAGTTACGATCCTGGAAATAAGCGTTAGCCGCAGTCGAGGTGATATTTCCCTTAACATAAATCTTCGCACTCTTGTTGTTGTGGCAGTTATTCCACGATGCGTGCGAGTATGCGGTCAGGCCTGCAACACGCAATACGCTTACTGTTGCGCCTGTCCACTCGGTAGTAACAGCCGCATTGTTGGTACAGTCGGAGTACTTCATTCGAAGAGTTGCCTGATCGCCTGTTGTTACACCAATAAGGCCTGCAATATTGTGCGTGCCTGATTCCGATGCTACGGTATTCTTAACCACAACAGATTTACCGTAGTTGTGGCAATTTGTCATATTGAAATATATGAGATCTCCTCCGAGACCAGCCACATCCAAGGCTATCAAATCCGGACACTCGATCTTCACATCCGCATAGTTTGCGCAATCGGCAATCGTGCAAGGAGCCTCGTTGAAGTTAGCTTTAGGGGCTGCCATATAGCCGAATACACCTCCGAGATACATCTTTCTAATGTTGCCCGTAACGGTAATGGTTCCGTTTGCAGTATTCTTATTGCCTGTAAACTCTACAAGATGACCTGTACGAGCCACAACACCACCAACCATCGGACGATTCGAATGCTCGATATAGGCATTCTGAATGGTAACAGGAGCATCGTTGGTGTTGTTCGAGATAATTGCGTGGTTACCCTCGCCACAACGAACAAGGACACCACCGATATATACTGCGCGAGACTTAGGAAGCTCTGTAAACGACTGATCCTGATAGGTTACGGCTGCGCTATTGGTACAGTTTGTAATATTCGTAAAGAGCTTATCGCCACTTGTCTTAGTGAACTCTGCTGCATAAGCCAAAACGCCACCGATGAATGGGTAGACATTCTTTGCATCGCCAGCAACGGTGAGGTGATCAACTGTTACAGCTACATTGTTCACGCAGTTGTCAAACTGAGCACCGAGTGAGCGAGCAACCAAACCTGCGTATACCAACTCGTTACCCGAGTTTCCGCCCTTAGGTGCAAAAGTTTGGTTATTTACGGTAAGAGTACCGCTTACCGAGCAGTGCTCAATTACAGGGGCAACATCGTCGGTTGCTGTTACCGTACAAGCCAAAGCACCCATTACTGGAGCGTCGTTTGTTACGATGGTTACATCCTCCAAGTGCAAGCCCTTGATGCTTGCGCTGGTTGTGCCGAACAACGGAGCAGTCAAACCCTTAATTGCGTAACCGTTACCGAGAACGGTCTTTGTATAACCCTCGATTGGAGTCCAAGCCTCGCCTGTCATATCAACATCGGCAACGAAGAGAGCGTCTTTGTCGAGTGTTGCAGCCTGAGCAGCAAACTCCTTCAACGATGCTACATCCTTAATTACGAATACGCTTGCGTTTGGAGCGTAAGCAATTGCAGTCGAGAAATTACGCACCTTACCAGCTGCGAGAGGCTTTGTGTCGTCAGCCTTAACTGTTGCGTACATCACACCACCTGCGTTGTCGTAGAGAGTTACATACAACTCGTCATACTCGCCTGCAGGAACTGCAACATGGATATACTGCGGAGTGGTGTTCGACAACTCAAGACCGTAAACACCATCTGCCTCGCTTGCAGGGATTGCATAGCTGATAACATCCTTCGCGCTCTTTGTTGCTGTGAGTTCGCCAGTTGCAAAATCGAGTTCAAAAGCACCAGCAATAGGGGCGCGATCTACAGTCGAAATCTGCACGAGATTCAGCGTGTGGCTACCAGTAATACCGATTTTGAGAACACCGGTGAGGTGGTGCAACTGAACGCCCAAACCACTCTCGCCGTAGCCGTACATTGTTGCAACGCCGTTACCAAACGATGTGCCACTTGCGTGTACCTGGTTTGCAGCAAACTCCACTTGTCCCTCTGGAGCAGCAGGATAAGCGATGCAGTACGGTTTTGCAGGAGTACCGCCAATGGTAAATGTTGCGTTTGCAGGGTTGCTGCTGTCGATTACAGCCTCGCCCGACTCAACGCCATTTACCGAAATCTTGTCACCCTTACTCCAAGTGAGAGGGTAAAGACCATCTACCTCTGTGCCGAGCTGAGTACGCGACTCCTCAAGCGAGAGAGTAATGGTTGTCTGACCATCGACGCCACCAAACTTAGTGTCGAGGTCTTCAGTTGCATCGGTTGTACAGCCTACGGCTGCCAACGCTACAACTGCCAAGAGAATCTTGAATAAGTTTTTCATCTTGTTTTTGTTTTTAATTAGTTAATAGTTAAAAATTTATGTTTTAAGTTAATTTGTTGTTTTTTTGTAGGGGTTCTGGGGGTTCTAAGGGTTTTAGGGGTTCTGGGGAGTTAATTGACAATTCTGCTATTAGCTATTAGCCATTAGCCATTGGCTTTTTTAATTTTGCATTTTGCATTTTGCATTTTGCATTTTGCATTGGCACACCCTTACTCGCCCTTACTTGCCCTTACTCGCCCTTATCTAATTGCGCACCAGGACTATTACCCACATTCTACATTATACTACAAATGTAGTAAAAATTTTGCAGAAAATGCAATCCATTTTCAGATTTTCGATGAAAACAGCGAACTAACAGGCAAATAAGATATGGTATGAAAAGAGTGTGTCCAAAAATTTTTTGGACACACTCTCAGAATAGATTGTCTGTGCAAAATACTATAAGTTACCCTTCTCGATATCCTTGAAGTAGCGATAAGTTCCAACCTTCAACTCAACGGTTGCAGGCTCGTCGCAAACTACGATACCGTGCTGGTGAGTCTGGATTGCCGATGCAGTGTACACATGAGAGTAAGCACCCTCAATGCAGTGGTGCAACGCCATAGCCTTCTTGTGGCCGAAAGCGAGGATGATAACCTCCTTTGCAGCCAATACAGTAGCAACACCTACCGACATAGCCTGCTTTGGCACCTTGTTTACATCGTTGTCGAAGAAGCGCGAATTAACAAGCAAGGTGTCGTAGGTCAAAGTCTTAACGCGAGTGCGCGAGTTAAGCGACGAGAATGGCTCGTTGAATGCCAAGTGTCCATCCTCGCCAATACCGCCCAAGAACAAATCAATACCACCAGCTGCAACGATCTTTGCCTCGTACTCCTCGCACTCCTTTGCAAGGTCAGGAGCGTTACCGTTAAGGATATTTACATTTGCAGGGTTGATGTCAACATGCTTGAAGAAGGTGTTGTGCATAAACGAGTGGTAGCTCTCTGGGTGCTCCTCTGGCAAACCTACATACTCGTCCATATTGAATGTTACAACATTCTTGAACGATACCTTACCTGCCTTGTACAACTCGATAAGGTGCGCATAGGTTGTGAGTGGGGTAGAACCTGTTGGCAAACCGAGTACGAAACGACCACCTGCCGCCTCCTTCTCGTTGATGCGCTTAACAATATACTCCGCAGCCCAACGGCCTGCATCTTGCTGATTGTCCTGAATAATAAGTCTCATAATTTTGCTATCTTTTTATAGGTTAAAACATTCTTACAAATACCTCAATTGCTTGATACTCTGCCATGCCGAGCGCGTCGTACTGGTGAGCAGTGGTTTGCGTACGCTCCTCGCTTCGCTGCCAGAACTCGCGTGGGTCGTCGCCTGGGAATGGAACGATATCCTTCTGCGAGAGGTGGCGATAGATGGCGTGACGCTTCATAATCATCTCGTTTGGCGAGAGAGGCACTGCCATATCTCCCGAGCCAAGATCCCACTCCATCCAAGCTCCACGATAGAGCCACAAATGGCAATCCTTGAACCACTCATCGTTGCGAACAACCTCGATAGCCTCAAGCACAATCTCAATGCAAGTGCGGTGAGTTCCGTGAGGATCCGACAAGTCGCCAGCAGCATAGATCTGATGAGGCTTAACCTCGCGCAATAAGTTTGCTACGATATTGATATCCTCCTCAGTAAATGGACTCTTGCGAATGCCGCCAGTCTCGTAGAATGGCAAATTGAGGAAGTGTGCGTTGGTATCAGGATTCAAACCAAATGAACGCACTGCTGCGCGCGCCTCTGCACGACGCAAAGCTCCCTTGATGTTGAGCAACTCGCGTGGCTCAGGCTCTCCTGGACGCTTGCTCTTGATGATGCTCTCGACTCTTGCAAACTCATCTGCAAAGCCCAACTCGTGAGCAACATCAATATTCTGCAACACTACATCGTCGTGAACTGCCACATTACCCGAAGTCTCGTATGCAACATGTACATTGTGTCCCTGTTCCACGAGGCGGATAAATGTTCCACCCATCGAGATAACATCATCATCTGGGTGTGGCGAGAAGATCAATACATTCTTTGGGAATGGAGTGGACTTCACAGGGCGTGTTGAGTCATCAGCATTTGGCTTGCCTCCTGGCCAACCTGTGATAGTGTGCTGCAAATCGTTGAATACATCAATATTGATTTGGTCGTAGGTGCGTCCCTGCTCCAGCAACTCTCCGAGTGAATTCTCGATGTAGTCCTTGTGAGTAAGCTTCAAGATAGGCTTATTTACAACACCACACAACCATACAACTGCCTTACGGGTGAACTTTGGAGTCCACTGACAAGCACCCACCAACCAAGGTGTCTGCACGCGAGTGAGCTGCGATGCTGCACCCTCGTCAATTACAACTTCGATATTGTGGTGCGCCTGCAAGAACGATGCAGGAACTTGCTCCGAAATATTACCCTCTACGATACGATCAACAATCTTCGCCTTGTCCTCGCCCCAAGCCATCAAGATAATGCGCTCAGCACCCATAATGGTGTTGATGCCCATTGTGATAGCCATCTTTGGTGTATTTGACAGACCATTGAATGCTCCCGACTGTACTTTGCGAGTCTGGTACGACAACTGCACAAGACGGGTGTTCGACTTGGCATGCGAGCCAGGCTCGTTAAAGCCTACTTGTCCATCCACGCCAACACCGATAATCATCAAGTCGATCTTCTCCTTGCAGTAGTTAGCGCAGAAGCTTACCAAATCCTCGCGTGCGAGGGTTCCGTCAGGGAAGTTGATATTCTCTGGGCGAATGTCTACCTGATCGAGCAACTCCTCATGAATGCGGTAGTTGCGGCTCTGCTTCTCGGTAGGCATAATAGGATAAAATTCATCCAAACTGTATACGGCAACATTGGCAAAACTTACCTCGCCTGCCTTATATCGCTTAACTAGCTCACGAAAGAGACCAATAGGCGTTTTTCCCGTAGTCAAACCAAGCACAAATGGCTTGTCGCCCTTGTGAGCCTTTATCGCCTCAACAATACTATCGGCTACATACTGTACTCCGATGTACTCACTCTCATACACTCGCGTTGCGATCTTCTCGTAGCGCTGCAATAGATCCTTGAATGCCTCGTCGGCAATCAATCCACCATCTTTTGGCAATGCATACTTGTTGTTCATATCAAAAGTTTGTTTTTGAAGTTGTATTCACCCTCTCTTTGTTGTGATTACTCCTCGCCGTCAGCCTCGGCCATGGTGTGATAAACATTTACCACATCATCGTCCTCCTCCAACTTCTCAACGAGTTTCTCTACGGCCTCGCGTCCCTCTGCATCAAGCTCCTTTGTGTCAGTTGGGATGCGTACCGACTCTCCCGATACGATCTCATAACCCTGATCGTCGAGCCACTTCTGAATAGCTCCGAAGGATTCGTAAGGGGCGTAAACATTGATGCCATCCTCCTCTACATAGAACTCATCAACGCCGAGGTCAATCATCTCAAGCTCAAGCTCCTCAGGGTCTGCTCCCTCGGCCTTGAACTTAAATACGCACTTATGCTCGAACATAAAGCCTACCGAACCAGAGTTGCCAAGTGTACCGCCACACTTATTGAAGTACATACGGATATTTGCTACTGTGCGGTTGGTGTTGTCGGTTGCAGTCTCAACTAAGAATGCTACGCCGTTAGGGCCGTATCCTTCGTAAACCACCTCCTTGTAATCAGCCGCATCCTTCTCGGTTGCTCGCTTAATTGCACGCTCTACATTCTCCTTTGGCATATTCTCAGCCTTCGCATTCTGCATCAAGATACGAAGACGAGTATTTGCTGATGGATCGCTACCACCTGCTTTAACCGCGATTTCAATCTCCTTTCCAATCTTGGTAAAGACACGGGCCATATGTCCCCATCTCTTCATCTTTCGCGCTTTGCGATACTCAAAAGCTCTTCCCATACTTTTTTCTTTTTTTTATCTTGTTTGTAAACTTATTACCTCTTGCATTCAAAATCGTTTCGATGGACTCTTTTTGCACTGCTCCTACAAGCAAATAGCCTTTACAACCCACAAAGTTATAAAATATAGCGAGAAAATTCAACTTTTTTAACAAAATAAAGAGTGGTAGATTCAACTTTTCTCGAAAAATTTTGCAAAACCGAAAAAAGGTTGTACCTTTGTCCCTGGAAAGATGGCAGAGTGGTCGAATGCGCCGGTCTTGAAAACCGATGAGCTGAGAGGCTCCGGGGGTTCGAATCCCTCTCTTTCCGCCACAAGGAGCAGTGAAAATCACTGCTCCTTTTTTTGTGGCAGAGAGAGGGATTCGTTCAGTCGGTGGCGTCTCGGCAGACTTGTCTGCGGTCGTCTATTGTTTGCTCCGCAAATCTTTGTCCTTGGCTGATGTTTCTCTTTGAAAGCAGGCTTTCAGTTTACATCAGCCAATGCCAACAATCTCCGATTGCAATAGCCTCCATTCGGTCTGCTCTCGACTGCTGCGCCCGTTCGAATTTCGTCGTTCGGGAAACTTGTCTGCGGTCGTCTATTGTTTGCTTCGCAAATCTTTGTCCTTGGCAGATGTTTCTCTTTGCTATCAAGCAACCATAGGTTGCGCCTGCCACCCCTAATGCCCCTAATGCCTTTAACGCCTCCAACGCCTCCAACGCCCCTAACTTTCTACCCTCCGAAATTTGATTTTAATTAAATATTCATTAACTTTGTATGAAATATATGGCAATATGATTTTTAACCTAAAATATTTATTATGAAAAAATTATTTCTTTCACTGATTCTTTCACTGTTCGTATTCGTCGCCTATGCCGAGGGAATATCGAACTACAAGGAGTTATTGGCCTTTGCTAAGGCGTTAAACAAAGAGGCTGATATCTCTGCTTGGCAGAATGAAAAGGGCGTCGTATGTCTTAAGGCAGACATCGACATGAAAAAGGGTAAGAAGTTCCCTACAATCAAAGTCTTTAAGGGTAAATTTGATGGCTGCGGTCACAAACTCTACAATTGGAGTGCGAAGTCGTCGCTTTTTGGCAAGTTGGAGCCTACGGGTGTTGTCGAGAACATCGTGATTGATGGCTCGTGTCACCTCTCGGCGGAGAGTTCGTACAACGAGAGCAACGATCTTGTCACATTCCTTGTGCAGGTCAATCGTGGTTGCATTCGCAATTGCGTAAATCACGGAACTATTGAGCATATTGGCGACGAGGCACAAAAGGCTATATATATCGGTGCAATTGCTGCCTTGAACTACAATATCGTACACAACTGTAAGAATACGGGTACTATTTCATCGCGTTTCAACTTCACCAAGCACGCTAAGGGAATGAGCCTCCGTATGGGTGGTTTGATTGGCTCATGCTATGGTAAGTCGTTGAGTGGTGCTACAATTTCGCGATGCGAAAATACGGGTAATGTATCCTATATGGGCGACTATCCTAACAACAATGTTGGTGGTATTGCGGGAGAGACATCGAAGGCTACCGTAAAGTATTGCGTCAATCGAGGAAATGTGGTTGCAGTAGGTATGCCTATTACCACACCAAAGGTTAAGGGCTACTCGCGTGCAGGTGGTATCACATCGTGGGCAAACAACGATATTATCTGCTGCGATAACTTCGGTGTCGTTGCAACATCGGGTGCGCACGAGTCGTATGCCGCAGGTATCGTTTGTCGCCCTAATGCTTCGATGGATGTTATTGACTGTATCAATAAGGGTAAGATTTCGACCAACTCTTCGATGCCGTCGTTTGCTGCAGGTATTGCGGCTCAAACAATTCAGGATGTACATATTGCCAACTGTCACAACTTTGGCGATGTCATTGTCGAGAATCCTGATCGTGCAACTAATGCAGGAGGTATTGCAGGAGGCTTCACTACTCGCAAGGGCTTGAAGGTTGGTGCATACATTCGCGACTGCTACAACTACGGTAATATTGTAAGCAAATCCAAGAGTAAGTATACCGCTATAGGTGGCATTCTTGGTAAGGGTACGGGCCTTGCAGCAAAAGATAAGCCAGTCGTTAATATTACAGTTTGCGGCTGTAAGAATATGGGTAAGATTGGCTCTGCAACCAAAGTTGTTGGCGATATTGTCGGATACAAGAAGTATTGTATCGTAGAGAACAATAACTACGACGACCTTGCAAAGAGCGTAAAGCCTTTGGCTAATGGTGCAAATATTTTTGGTCGCGTGGTTGATACTGACGGAATGCCTGTTGAGGGTGCTGTTATCAGCGACGGCGTGCAGAGCGTTAAGACCGATGTTAATGGCGAATACACAATGAAGAGCGACATCGCAAAGGTACACTTCGTGATGGTCTCGGTTCCTGCCGAGTATGAGATTCCATTGCGTGATAATCGTCCGCAGTTCTTCCGCCGCGTGTTGCGCTACACAGAGGCTGCGCGTGCAGACTTTGTTCTTAAGAAGCGCGCCGAGGTTAAGGATAACTTCGTGCTTGCAATGATTGGCGATCCGCAGACTCGCGGTCTTAATATCGACAACTCGACAGAGCGTTTCCGCGATGTATTGCTGCCAGACCTTGCGGAGTATGTAAAGAGTACCGATAAGGAGGTCTACGCCATCAATCTTGGCGACCTCGTATATAACTTTATGAATGCATACGACGACTATATCAATGTGTTGGCAACTGCTCCAACATCGATGTTTAGTGTTATCGGTAACCACGACTACGATCAGCGCACACTCTTCGAGACTGCGCTCGGAACGCCATACTTCGAGACCTATCTCGCACCGCTGAACTACTCGTTCAATATCGGTAAGATGCACTTTGTCGTTGTGAACAGCATTCTCTACAACCGTCCATCCGACAAGCATCGCTACAAGACCGGCTTAGAGGAGTATACCTACAAGTGGTTGGAGAACGATTTGAAGCATGTATCGAAGGAGACAACCATCGTAATCTGCAGCCACTCGCCTCTCTTCAAGTGGCGTGGCAAGCACTATGGCGACAAGTATGTAAACTTCAAGAAGTACTCAAAGCTTCTCTCGCAGTACAACAAAGTATATTCGTGGGCAGGACACACCCATATGAACTATAGCTACGATTTCGAGAAGGCTCCTGCGAAGTATAGCGCATTGAAGAATGTCGAAAATATCGTCGTAGCTCGTTGCATCGGACAGTTGCGTCTTAACCGTGAACTCAATACTGACGGTACTCCTAACGGATATATGGTAGCCGAGGTCAATGGCGATACAATGGAGTGGTACTACAAGTCAGTTGGTCATGATCGCGACTATCAGATGCGCGTCTACTCTCCAACTCGCACCAATACTGAGTATGTCAAGGCGACTATCTGGAACCACTCGCCTGAGACTTGGGGCAAACCAGAGTGGTGGGAGAATGGCGTAAAGGTTGCCGATATGGAGTTCTCTCCAAAGGATAAAGATCCTGACTACCTCAAGATTTATGCGCAGCACAACGAGGAGAAACTTGAGAAGACTGCTCGTAAGTACTCCAAGCCTGCAGCTCCTCCATTCATTTTCCGAGTTAAGCCAAGTGCAGGTGTTCATTCGGGCGAGGTGCGCGTTACCGACAATTTTGGAAAGACATATACGCAAACCGTAACTTGGTAAGATCGTTCTGAGTGGCTCTTTTTGAGCCGCACTACAGTAGCCGAGATGCTCACATACGCTTAGTATGCTGCGCTCTCGGCTCTTTGTTTTCGCTTTGGCTTATCTTTTGCAATATTCACGGTTGAAGTAAAAAGGGTATTAACAACAAAAAACTTTGACCTATGAAAAACACAACAGTATGTATCTTTTCGGTACTTGGAGGCATGGTGCTTGGTTCGGCGATTGCGCTTGCACTTGCGCCAAAAACGGGACAGGAGATGCGCGGTTTGGTGCGCGACTTCGTGAACGATGAGATTGACAAATGGCGTTCGGCTTACAAGGAGGCTGTGCCATCGTGCGATTGCGAGAAAAAATAGTCGTGTAGTAGCCGATGCGCGAAAACCGATTCCCCTTCGCTGCTCTTATCATCGTTGCTTTGGCGGCACCGGCGGCTGCACTTCTTGGCGTTGTTGCGCTTGTGGTGTGGCTTGCCGAGCTGATGGGCTCAGTAATCTATCCGTGCCTGATTTTAGGGCTATTTTTGGCACTGCTCGCAACGATTGTCTACAAAGTCTCGCTACGCGACATTATGCAGGATATGCACGAACGCGTAACCGTTATCTACGATATGACAAAACTCCTGCGAGAGGGTATAGATTGGGCAATGAGAGTACTCTTTCGTGATAGGTAGCACATCCACAAGCCACCATCACGCAAATAGGGTAGAGGTCTATTAACAGAGAGGTCGGACAAAAACTTGCCCGACCTCTCATCGTTATCTATTGTTGTTTAGTACACCAACTCATCATCCTCTGTGCCGAAGCCTGGCAAGAGAACGCTATCTCCGTAGCCGCGCTCGGCAGCTACCTCGTAAATTTCAACCTCTGGAGCAGAATAGCTCAAAATATTCTTTTTCATAATTAATTTCGCAATTAAAAAGTTAAACCATTCTGTCTATTTACTCTGCTGGAGTCTCCTCAGCAGCAGGAGGGGTTGTAGGGAGTGTTGGAGCAACCGAAATGAACGAGCAGAGATCTGTTGCAGCTACTGCCTCGTCAATCTCAGCACTGTAGATATACTTGTAGAAGTTATTTCCAGTTATATTCTCTTTGCTCCAAGTCTGGTCGCCATCGTACCATGAAACGATGCTACCGCCAACCTCGCAGTTAGTTGCAATAACGCTCTCCGAACGCTGCGAACCAGTAATCATACCCGCATTTGTCTCAGGAGCGTTGATGTTGCAGAATACTGCAGCATTGTTGATGGTGTTATTCGTGTAACCCAAGATACCACCAATGCCACTATATTGAGCCATATCGCCACTCTTGTCGAATGTTCCTGCGCAGATAATATCGCCAGTGTTTACAATCTTACCTCCCGTAACAACAGGTGTTGCTATACCAAGCAAGCTACCAGCGAAACCACCGAGGCGTACAGCATTCTTAGCTGTTCCGGTAAACTTGATTGTACCTTTATTTACAATATCGCCTGTCCAATTAGGGTAGTCTGCATTCGAGAAAGTGATACCACTCTCTACGACACCGAACAAACCTCCCATATCCAAGAAGTTACGCGTTCCACGATCTGTATCGCTCTTATACGCGCCATTTATTTCTCCCTCGAAGATAATATCGCCTGAGTTGGTAAATCCGTTCAGGATGATAATCTGTGTGGTACCTGATGCAGTACCATAGATACCACCAAACGAAGCATAAGCGGTCTTCGAAGCGTTACCCTTGATGATGATATCGCCACTATTGCTACATCCGTCGAAGATGTTGTATATTTGAGCTTTTGTATATTCAAGTTTACCAACGAAACCTCCCCAACGAGTCTGAGTATTTACTACCGCCTTCTCGCCGAGAGTGAAGTTACCAGTGTTGTGGCAATCAACATATCTCATCTTCGCGCCACTATCGTAAACGAAACCACCAACAAAGCAGTTCGATGCGATCTCGGCATTTACGGTAACATCTCCGTGATTCGAGTTGCGGGTACGAGTGTAGTTGTTGTTGCGGCAGATACAACCTCCAACATAGAGGGTGTGGCCAACCTTACCATTAACGGTTATATCGCCATAGTTAACCAAGTCGGTAGAGCCATCCTTGATCGCCTCTGCAACACCTCCGATATGAACATAGCGTCTTGTTGTACCATCGAAAGTCATTGTACCTCCCTCGTAGTTAATAGCGTTAACTGTAGGACCACCAAAGAATCCCGAAACTCCTCCAATCTTCACATCGTAGAGATTGTCGCCCTCGACCTTTACCGGACCATAGTTGTACATATTGTTGGCGTCCGGAGCGTGGTAATCCGTACCCTCGTAGCAGTAACCCACAGTACCACCTACATAGATAGCCTTGTTGGCAGTGGTGTGTGCCTTGTATGTGATTGCAGCGCGGTTTGTGAAGTTCTCGATAAGGTAATTCAACTTAGCCTCCTTGGTATTGTCAGCAGGAACGCAACCGACGCAACCACCGACCATAACAGTACTCGTAAGGTTAGACTTCTTGATGGTGATAGTTCCCTTGGCGGTATTCTCCAAGTTGGTTACATTTTTTGTCCAGTCTTGTCCCATAGTACCACCAATATAGATATGTGTTATAGTCGTAGCTGGAACGAGACCCTCTTCAAGTACGAGTGGGCCATTGTTAGTTGCCAAATCTGTGTCACCATTGGCGTATCCCAAAGCACCACCTATGTAGGTCTTATCACCGCCAAATGATACATTCTTACCGATGGTTACAGCACCATTGTTTGTACAATTAGCATTCTTGTTAACCATAGCAGCCACACCTCCAATCATAAACTGATGACCAATTGACGAGTTGTCTGCGACGGTTACAGCACCATTGTTTACGCAGTTGTCATAGAGAGGAAGAGCTGCACTTACAGAATTTCCTTGACCATATACACCTCCCATACGCAATTGACCTGCAACACTACCCGAGTAAGTAACATCGCCATTGTTGGTAACATAGCGACAAGGAAGGTTGGTGTAACCCGAAATACCACCGATGTTCAGACGAACAGCAGCAAGGTCGGCAGTGTCGCTTGATGTCATATTGATATTACAGATAATATCGGCATCGTTGCGCGAGTCGTCAATAGCGTTTACGGTCTTATATGCAACCAAACCACCAACGCAAACCGAGTAGTTCGAGGTGTCGATATTGTGAACAGTTCCCGTACAAGTTACAGTACCACCTTCGAGGTTGTTACAGTTCTTCATGTACTGCTGATTCCAACCTGCAAGACCACCTACGCGGTAGTAGAGATGTGTTCCGTCGTGCAACTCAGGAGCATAGACTTGGCACGATACAGTTACAGGTCCACTATTCGAACTATTGCTGATGATGCTGTGACCTGCATCTGCTGCTACAGCGCCCGACGGCTGATATCCCTGCAATCCGCCACAGACGATACCACCACATGTTGCACTCTCTTTAACCGTGACTGCTCCGTAGTTGTGGACATTGTCCAATTTGGTTAAGCTACCACCATAACCTACACCGCCACCGATATAGATGTAGCGAGTGAGGAGATTCTCTAAGGTAACTGCTCCATGATTGTAGATGTGCGAACCATTCGCTGTGCATACATATCCAAATGTACCTGAAATAGAGACTCCACTACCATAGACACCCGAAATAGTTATATCTCCGTAGTTCGTCATGTAGTGAATCTCACCCTCTATGTTGGTGTTATGCACACAACCTGCGATACCACCAACATAAGGTTTCAATGGCGAATATTTTTTTACACTTGTTTCGCCTGTGTAAGTGCTATCTGCAATGGAGATATTGCCGTTGTTTACCAAGTTGGTCAAGTTGGTGTAAACTAAAACATCCGAACCTGACGAGGTGTGTGTGCCTGGATATGCATAGCCTACGACACCTCCAACACTTGGATACAACGCTTCGGTATGTCCAGCAGGGAAGAACTGCTTAACCTCGATGGTTGCATTGTTTACGCAGTCGCTAATATTTACTCCGTATGCACGACCAACCAAACCTGCTACTACGCTTGCGCCATAAGTGTTGTGTTCGCTATCTACGAATGCTGTTGCGTTGTTCATTACAATCTTACCCGATACCGAGCAATGCTCAACAACTGGGAAGGTGTCTGCAACGCCGTTATTATTACCCGAAGCTGTTATGCCGCGAGCGAATGCAGCAACAGCCTGATTTGCAGTCTCCTCGATATTTACATCTACCAAGTGCAAGCCCTTAATCGAGCAGAAGGTCTTACCGAACAATGGAGCAGTCATACCCTTAATTGCGTAACCGTTACCGATAACGGTCTTTGTATAACCCTCGATTGGAGTCCACTCCTCGCCTGTCATATCAACATCGGCAACGAAGAGAGCGTCTTTGTCGAGTGTTGCAGCCTGTTTTGCAAACTCCTTCAACGATGCTACATCCTTAATTACGAATACGCTTGCGTTAGGAGAGTAGACAATGTTGTTAGAGAAGGTACGAACCTTACCAGCTGCGAGAGGCTTTGTGTCGTCAGCCTTAACAGTTGCATACATCACACCACCTGCGTTGTCGTAGAGAGTTACATACAACTCGTCGTACTCGCCTGCAGGAACTGCAACATGGATATACTGCGGAGTGGTGTTCGACAACTCAAGACCGTAAACGCCATCTGCCTCGCTTGCAGGAATTGCATAGCTGATAATCTCCTTCGACTGCTTTGTTGGAGTTACCTCGCCACTCTCGAAGTCGAGTTCAAAAGCACCAGCGATAGGGGCGCGGTTTGCATTTGAAATCTGCACGAGATTCAGCGTGTGGCTACCAGTGATACCAATCTTCAATACGCCAGTCAAGTGGTGAAGCTGAAGACCGAGACCGTCTGCACCGTAGCCGTACATTGTTGCAACGCCATTACCGAAAGTGGTGTTGCTAACATGCTCCTGCTCAGCTGCGAAGAGGACTTGTCCCTCTGGAGCAGCAGGATAAGCGATGCAGTACGGTTTTGCAGGAGTACCGCCAATGGTAAATGTTGCGTTTGCAGGGTTGTCGCTGTCGATTACAGCCTCGCCCGACTCAACACCATTTACCGAAATCTTGTCACCCTTACTCCAAGTGAGTGGGTAGAGACCATTTACCTCTGTACCGAGCTGAGTACGCGACTCCTCAAGCGAGAGGGTAATGGCTGTCTGACCATCGACGCCACCAAACTGAGTGTCGAGGTCCTCAGTTGCATCGGTTGTACAGCCTACGACTGCCAACGCTACAACTGCCAAGAGAATCTTGAATAAGTTTTTCATCTTGTTTTGATTTTAATTAGTTAATAGTTATAAAATTATGTTTAGTTAATTTGTTGTTTCTTTCTTTTGTAGGGGTTCTGGGGAGTTAATTGACAATTGACAATTCTGCTATTAGCCATTAGCCATTAGCTTTTTTAATTTTGCATTTTGCATTTTGCATTGGCGCACCCTTACTTGCCCTTAATAGCCCTTACTCGCCTTTACTAGCCGTTATCTAAATCTAATTGCGCGCAATCTTTCGTCTAATCTTCACCGTTCCAATCTCCTGATACCCAATATATTACACTCAAAATACCCCCCCCCCGAAAAATTCAGAGAAGGTATTAGGAGTATAATTACCGCAAATTTATGAAATTTTTCATAAAAAAAGAAATTTCCAATGTTTTTTATTAATTTTGCAAAAAAGATTTAACCTTTCGACAAAAGAGGTGTCTTAGTAGGTGAACTCGGACAAATGGAGAAGACGGATTTGATTGCTCAAATTAAGAGCAAGTCGGTTGAAGCATTCGACCAGCTGATTGAGCAATATGGTGATAGGCTCTATTGGCACATTCGTCGTATAGTGGTACAACACGAAGAGGCTGAGGATGTTATGCAAGAGACATTTACACGCGCCTTCCTCTCCATAGGCGATTTCCGAGGCGAAACGGAAAGTTCTCTGACAGCGTGGTTGTATCGTATTGCAACAAACCTTGCAATCAGGGCGTTACAGAAGCGAAAACGGGGTATATTCTCCTCTTTGGATTCGGTGCGCGGAGACCTGCTTGCAACATTTGAACACGAGGTTGAGCCCTCGGCAGATGAGATTGTGGTGCGACTGCAACGAGCAATATTGTCACTCCCGACAAAGCAACGGTTGGTGTTCAATATGCGTTACTACGATGAGCTCTCTTTCGAGCAGATATCGCAAGCAACGGGACAGAGCGTCTCGACGCTAAAGACTAACTATCACTATGCTGTGCAGAAGATTAAGGAACAGGTTAAGGTTATTGAGATTGAATAAAAATGGAAACGATGAAGATGCGACAGATGCCGTACAAGGTGGATGATGGCGCGATTGAGCGAGCAAAATATCGCGCAAAGTTGGCGATACGAGAGGCTGCGCACCCTGCCGAAAATCGCTCGCGCGGAGTGCAGTGGCGTTGGGCAACTGCAATCGCCGTAGCTGCTGTGGTGACCGTAGGCGTGTTTGCCTTCGTGAAGGTCTTGGATGATAGATTCTCAGCCGAGACTCCGATGGAGCAGCTTATTGCCGAGATGAAAACTGCGTCGGATGAGATTATCTACGACCTCTCGGTCGATAGTGGTTACTACTTGGAAGAGGAGAATCAGTTGTAAGCGAAGTTATTAGATTAGAGGATAAGAAGATTTTGAATATGAAGAGAATTTTTGTAGTGCTGGTAGCCATTGCTACTATGTTTGCGCAGAATGCATTTGCAATCGAACAGGACAAATCAAGTATGAGCGAGGAGCAGCGCGCAGCTGCAAAGGAGAAGCGCGAGCAGTTGATGCAGACTCGTTTGGAGCTGCTCAAAACGGAGTTGGAGCTTACCGATGAGCAGTTTGCGAAGTTCGATCCTACCTATCGCAAATATCGCCAAGAGATTCAGCGAGTTACGAGTATAAATAAGGATGCTCGTATGAAGAAAGAACAGATTACGAACGAGAACGCATTGAAGGTCGTTTCGGCTCGCCTTGCAAATCAGATATATACATCTACCGTAAAGCAGCGTTACATAATGATTTTTGCGGAGGTTATCGAGCCGTTGCAGATTATGAAGCTCTATCGTGTGGATGAGAAGGTTTCGCGCGAAGCAAGCAAGATAATGAAATACCGCAATGCGGCAGCGACAATGGATGCTCCGTCCAAAAAATAGGAGAATTAGTTAATAATAGGTTTGTTTTTGGGGTGGCGACTTGCAATATAGTCGCCATTTTTTCGTTATCTTTGCGCAGAAAATTAGAAATAGATAGTTATGCATTTTACGGGAATTATTATTGGCGTTGCCACATTTTTCATAATCGGACTTTTTCATCCTATCGTCATCAAGAGCGAGTACTACTTTGGGGTGCGTTGTTGGTGGGTGTTTGTATTGGTTGGCATAGCCGCTACGATTGCCTCATTGCTGGTTGCTAATGTATTATGTTCTACACTGTTGGCGGTGGTTGGAGCATCCGCATTCTGGAGCATTAAGGAGTTGTTCGAGCAGCGCGAGCGAGTGCGCAAAGGGTGGTTCCCGAAGAACCCTAATCGCAAGGAGTAGGGTATGTTTGTTGCTGTTATTTTTATACTCTCCTTGCTCTTGATTGGAGCAGATTGGTTCGTCTACAAGCACTATTTTTCAAAAAATCAAAGCCGAAATGTGCGATGGCTTGTGGCAGCGATGTTTGTCGGTGCTAATATTTTGCCATACATCGCGATGTTGATGATGTGGTGTTTTGATATGTCGTCTATGGTGCCGATGATGTGGTTGCTTACGGTCTACACTGTGCTTTCATTGTCGCGCCTTGCCCTCTATGTAGGATTGCTTCTCATTAAAAATTGTTATGCAAAGTGGCTTGTGGGAGTATCGCTCTGCACGATTGTTGCGGTGGTGTTGCTTGTCGGTGTGGTACGCACACGCAAGGAGCTCACGGTAAAGAGCGTAGAGATTTCGTCTGAACGCTTACCCAAGGAGTTCGATGGCTACCGCATAGCGTTCTTTTCGGATCTGCATATTGGCTCCCTCACTTCGTCTACGGCATTTTGTCGTGATTTGGTTGAGCGAGTGAATGCTCTCGATGCTGACCTTGTGGTCTTTGGTGGCGACCTGGTAAATGCGCGATACGACGAGCTTACGCGCAGATTACAAAACACTCTCGGTGAGATTAAGGCTCGCGATGGGGTGGTGGCGGTACTTGGTAATCACGACACAGGTGTCTATGTTAAGGATACGGTTACTCTGCCTATCGAGGAGAATACGCGCTTGCTGAAGGAGCGTATCAACGGTATGGGGTGGCGTGTAATTGACGACGAAACGCTCTCCGTTGCGCGAGGTGGCGATACAATAACCCTTACGGGAATAGGTTTTTCGCGCGAGTTGTTGGAGCATCGTCACTCGGCAGATGTTGCCGATTCGCTCGATTTGCGTTATATATACGAAGGTGTGCCGCGCGAAAGGTTCAATATCTCGGTGTCGCATATGCCACAGCTGTGGCGCAAGATAGCGGCGTTGGGGTATGGCGATGTGGTACTTTCGGGCCATGTTCACGCAATGCAGATGAAGGCTCGCATTTGTGGCAGGGAGCTTTCGCCTGCGCAAATTATGTATGACGAGTGGAGTGGTTTGTATAAGGAGGGCAATAGTCACCTATATATCACGGATGGAGTTGGTAGTGTCGGCTTCCATTTGAGAATAGGAGCTCCACCCGAAATCACCTGCTTGACGCTACGCAGAGCCGATTAGCCGCAGAGCCTATCGCACCGACATCGAAAAGACGGATATGATGAGAAAGATTTTTACTCTATTTTCGATGTCGATGGTCGCGATAGCTACGGCGCAGACCACCCATCTTACACTCGATGAGGCATTGATGCTCGGTTTCGAGCATAATCCCGCAATTGCCGCTGCGCAATATGCCGAGAAGGCTGCGCATCGCGAACGGCAAGCAGCTATAGGTCTGTTTATGCCGAAAGTGTCGGTCAAGGGGGCATATACGCATCTTGATAAAGATATCAAAATTGATCTCAACCACTTCAAAACCAACTTTTCGGGTGTGCTTGGTGGCGTGCTTAACAATCCCGATGTTGTGGCGGCTCTTTCGCCCTATCTGCCAGCGATTCAAGGGGGACTCTCTTCACTTTTAGGCATAGATTTATCCTATACATTACAGCAACGAAACATCGCCTTTTTGGGCGGTGATGTCGTTATGCCGATATTTGCAGGAGGTAAGATTTGGACCGCAAATAGGGCCTCGAAAATCAATGAGCAACGAGTGAAACAACAGAGCCTACAGGTGCGTGGTGCGCTTACGGTGGAGATTGTAGAGCGATATTTTGGAGTAGAGTTGGCGCAACGCGGAGTCGCCATTCGCAGGGAGGCAGTCGCAGTGGTCGAGCAACACTTGCACGATGTTGCAATGCTCGAAAAGGAGGGTATGGCGGTGGAGAGTGAGCGACTCTACGCCGAGTATAGGTTGGCAGAGGCGGAGCGCGATTTGCGACGCACAGAACTGCAACTCGAAACGGCACGCAAAGCTCTTCAGAGTTCGCTTGGTACGGAGAGGCGGATTGAGCCTGCGACACAACTCTTTTTGCTGAATAAGGTTGAGCCGTTGGAGTATTTTGTGGCGATGGCGAAACTCCACAATCCGCAACTTGGAGAGGTGGAGCAGCTGCGCGAACTCTCGCGAATGAATCTGCGACTACATCGGGCAGACTATTTTCCTGAAATTGCGGCTATGGGCGGAATGGTTTTTTGTAACCATCAACTCTCACCGCTTGTGCCTCGTATGGCAGTGGGTGTAGGGCTGAATTTCAAACTGTTTGATGGTTTGAATCGTGAATATCGTGCTGCTGCTGCGCGGTTGCAGCTGCGGCGGGTTGAGGCGTTGGAGCATAAGGCGGAGCAAGATATTGCGCTTTTGGTTGAGGATATCTACAATCGGGTGCAGGCGATGCTGGCGACAATATCGGCAGTAGAGCGTTCGGAACGCTTCGCAGAGGAGTTTCTGCGAGCAAAGCGCAATGCCTATCGTGAGGGTATGGCGACCACGACAGATGTTGTTGATGCAGTGCTGAATCTTTCGCGAACAAGGTTTGAACTTGCACAGACAGCATACGAACTCGATGTAGCTTTGGCGCGACTATTGGATGCTTCGGGTATAAGTGAGCTATTTACGCAATATCTGCATAGTTCAACCACAAAGTTTCTTTTGTAATTTGGCTTAGAGTATGAAAAAGAGTAATATTTCACTTATTGTTGTGTTAATTCTTCTGATTTCAATAATTGTTTTTATCGGTTATCGCTGGGGGCGAAGTAGTAAAGTTACGGCGCAGGGTTTCGTTGAGTCCACTACATTGCGCCTCTCGTCGAAGATTGCAGGTCGCATTGACAAGATATTTGTTGAGGAGGGCGACTCGGTTAGTAAGGGCGATACACTATATGTGATATCGACGCCTGAACTCGATGCAAAGTTGTCGCAAGTGGAGGCGATATTGAGTGCCGCAAAGGCGTTGGACGAGAAGGCAAAAATGGGTACTCGCAAGGAGTTGGTGCGCTCGGCGCGCGATATGTGGCGCAAGGCACAAGTGGGAACAAAGTTGGCGAAGCAGACCTACGACAGAGTTCAGCGACTCTATGCCGAAGGGGTTGTGACGGCGCAAAAGCGGGACGAGGCGTACGCTGCGGTTGAGGCAGCACGCGCCACAGAGCGCGCCGCAAAGTCGCAATATCTATTGGCGGTCGAGGGGGCTTCGCGCGAGGATAAGGCTGCTGCCGCAGCGCAGGTGGAGCAGGCGCAGAGCGTTGTCGAGGAGGTGGAGCGATACCTGGCAGATAGGGTAGTCTATGCTCCAGTTGATGGTGTTGTTGCAACGGTTGTTGCTTCCGCTGGAGAGATTGTTGGTAGTGGCTATCCCGTTGTTACAATTGCCGAGAATGGCACAGCAAAGGCTCTCTTTAATATTCCCGAAACGCTCCTTCCGCAGATTGTCTGTGGCGAACACTTTGAGGGCTATGTTCCCGCGCTCGACAAGAGAGTTGGCTTAGAGGTGGTATATATATCGGTTGATGCCGATTTTGCAACGCAGAGCGCAACCTCGGCGCGTGGCGATTTCGATATTCGCACCTTCGAAGTTAAGATGCAGCCTCTTGGCGATCTCCCGTTGCGGGCGGGGATGAGTGTTGTTATAGAGTTACAAAAGCCGACAAAGCGATGACCATAAAGCGATTTTGGTCGGGCGTGATGGCTGTTGCACGGCGCGAAGCACACCGTATGGGTGCTGCTTCGGAGTATCGTGCCGTGCTATTGTGGCTACCGTTGGGAGTTATACTCTTCTTTGGAGTGTTCTTTTCGCAAGAGGTTGTCGGAGCTCTGCCTATTGCGGTTGTGGATGAGGATAATAGCGCACTGTCGCGGAGATTGGTGTCGATGATTCGGGCTACACCTCAAACCGCTATAGTAGAGGAGGTTGCCGATGCGGATAATGCTCGCAGAATGGTTCTGCAAGGCGATGTAGTCGGGGTAGTTGAGATTCCCTACGGATTTGAAAAAGCGATATTGTCGGGCGAGTCGGGGAAGGTTGTATTCTACGATTCGGGAGCGAATATCTCGACCAATTCTCTCGCCTCAAAGGGCGTTCAAACCGCCGTTACAACCTTTGGTGTTGGTGTGGTACTACAGCGAGCCGAGATGAGAGGTGCGATGCCGAGTGAAGCGTTGTCGCAAGCGATGCCAATATCATTTACAACCTATGGACTTTTCAATCCATGGCTCAACTACGGCTACTATGTTGCGCCCTGCTTTTGTGTTATGGTATTGATTATCGCCTCTGTACTCTCAACAATCTACGCCGTGGGTACGGAGTTGCGCCATTCAACTTCGGTGGAGTGGTTACGCGCGGCAAATGGCTCGTTGGTGGCGGGATTGATGGGAAAACTATCCCTTCCGACTCTCGCTTTATGGCTCTTGGCATTGGTCATTGGAGTGCTGATTTTCGCTATCTTCGGTGCTCCTATGCAGGGCTCGTGGGTGGTGTTAATATTGGGTGCGATAACTCTTATTATGGCTTATCAGGCAGTCGCACTATTCGTGGTCGCGCTGACCGCATCGTTTCGCCTCTCGCTCTCGATTGGTGGCGGATATTCGGTCTTGGCATTCACATTTTCGGGTGTAACTTTTCCCACGATGGCAATGCTTTCGGCTGTGCAACCATTCACACTGCTATTCCCCTATACCTACTTTATGCGCCTCTATATCGATCAGGCTGTGCGAGGCTCGGCATGGTGGCTTTCGATGCAGGATTTGGCAGCGATGTTGCTATTTTGCCTACTGCCTCTTTTGGTGTTTGGGAAGCTTAAGCAGATTGCCGTAAGGCGTAAATTTTGGGGTAGGTTATGAGAGGTTTCTTCAACGATATATGGAGCGTGACTCGCGTGGAGTGGCGAGCTGTGTGGCACGACGAGGGGGTGGTGTTGATAGTTGTATTTGCACTATTCATCTACTCGGTAGCATACTCGCTTGGCTATGGGGGCGAGGTGCTGAATAATGTGCCTATTGCCGTTGTCGGGGGTGACGGAGGGGCGTTGAGTCGGGAGCTTGTACGAAAGATAGACGCCTCGCCAAAGATTGCGGTTGCTCACGAGGTTGTCGATATTGCCGAGGCGGAACGGCTCTTTCGCGAGCGACGAGTGTGGGGCGTTGTTGCGCTCTCGCCCGATTTTAATAGGGATATTCTTGCTCAACGACAGGGCAAGGTGGCGATTTTAGGCGATGCAAGCTATTTTTTGGCATATCGCGAGGTGGTTGAGGGTGCGGTGGCAGCGATAGGGGAGCAGAATGCCGATATCGTTATAGAGCGTATGGGCAACTACACCCCACCCGTAATATACAGGCAACGCAACCTCTTTAATAGCGAGTTGGGATATGGCATATTTGTTATGCCTGCGATAATTCTGCTGATTGTGCAGCAGACGGCTCTTATTGGTATTGGGATGGTGTCGGCAACGCGCCGCGAGCAGGGAATACGCCTCCGAGCAGAATCTCCACTTGCCATAACCGTCGGGCGCACGCTCGCCTACCTCGCAATATATGGTACGACTCTCGGTTTTATGCTGACGGTGCATTACTCGCTCTTTGGCTATCCGATGCGTGGTGCGTGGTGGCGATGTGTTGCAGTTGTTGTGCCATATCTCCTTGCGGTGATACTCTTGGCACAGAGTATAGGCTCGCTCTTTCGTCGCCGCGAAAGTTCGATCGTGTGGCTTTTGTGGCTCTCCATTCCATTTCTGCTTGTCAGTGGCGTGTCGTTGCCACCACAAGCCTTTCCGCAATGGCTCTATATGTTGGGTAAGGTAGTGCCGAGTTCCTCGGCAGTTGATGCTTGGATAGCCGTACAAACAAGGGGCGCATCGCTCTCCGATATCGCCCCTGAACTCACTCTATTGTGGTGTTTGGTTATTGTCTATGGCTTATTAGCCATTCGTGCCAATAAGAATTAGTTTTCCATTCTCCGTTATCTCCTTGGTCCCCACCAGCCACCTGATGAAGTGCCGCGATTAACACCCACCGAGCCGGTTGACTCCTTGTAGTTGTAGTCCGACATCTTGGTTGAGCCCTTCTTGCCGAAGTGGCGGAGGTTATATACAAACTGTACCGAGAAGTAGCGACCAATACAGCTGTTCCATGCATTCTGCGTATATCCCGAACCTGTAGTGCGGGCAAACGATGTATTCTGATTGAAAATATCGTTCACACCAACCTGCACCTCGCCGCGCTTATTCTTAAATACCTTGCAACCGAGATAGAGGTTGCACAATACATAATCCTCGTTATACTTATTCGTAAAGCCGATATACTGCACATACGACACAGCAGCGGTCAAGGTCAATCGCTTGAGAAATGTCCACTTCAAGTTTCCATTTGCCGAGTGGTTGAAGTAGTCATTCTTTGCAGTCTGTCCGATAGTGTTCCACGCCTGATTGTATGTTCCGCGCCACGAAATCGTAAAGTCGAGATTCTCCGAAATGTTGCTACCGAGAGTCAGCGATGCGTCATATCCGATATTGTTCGCAAGGTTTGTCTGGTAGTTGTGATCGATGATATTTTGCAACACATTGCCACTCTCAGGTGTGATGTAGATGGCCGAAGGGATGCGGTTGTACGAAACACCTCCCATAATATTGAGGTTACACTTCATGAACGACAACGGCACACCGAGTGACACATGGGTACGCACCGAGAAGTAGCCGTCGAGGTTCTCATAAGAGGTGACCTCCTTTGGTGAGTACTTATCCTCGCCATTGGTCGGAATATCCTTGTCGCCAAACTTGCCATCCAACTCCGCACCTGTCGTGTTGTTCCAAGTCGAGGTCGAGATGTAGTCCTGCTGAATCTGCGTGTTGAACATCCACATAAAGGTGATACCCTTATCGACCTTCGAGAGGTTGTAGTGAGCCGAGATGTTGTGTACGAATGCAGGGTTAAGGTCGGTATTTCCAACGCTGATATATTGAGGATTCGACACATCAAAGATATTCTGCAACTGCGTAACCGAAGGGTTGTCTGCCCACGAACGGAAGAATACACGCAGGGTATTCTCCTTGTTGAAGGCTACATTCGCCATTGCGAAGTACATAAAGTTGTTGTAGTGCTTATCAATCTTGTCGCCCTGCTCGCCAACAATATTACCTGTCAGCACCGAACGCTGATATTGAAGGTTTGCCACGATACGGTTCTTACCCTTTGTATAGCGGAAGCCTGGGCCTACACGATGTGTCCAGAAACCACTTGTATACTCCTGTGTCATATTAGGGTTTGCCACCATATCGCCCCAATCACTGTTGGTGTAGAATGTGTTTTTGTCATTGACCTCATTCTCGTATCTCATACGATATTGCAACGAGAACTGTGCCGATTGGCTGATAGGCTCGTTGTAGGTGAGGTTCGCACTTATTCCGTACTCCTCACTTGGGCGATGGATGTATTGATAGAGTGGAGAGTAGAGCAGAGAGCTATTTGCCATATCCTGCCACATCTTGCCCTCGCCAAAGTAGTTGTCATATTCGGTCTGGTAGTCCGACGAGCCGTAAGGAATACCGTTAGCCTCGTTGGCTGCAGTCTTTTGTTTGCGCTCGTTGTTCTGGTAGTTGAAACGACCATCCACCGTGAGAGTTCTGCCCGGCTTTCCGAGTTTGGTACGCAACTGCAAGAACTCATTGAAGTAGAAGGCGTGCTGCTTGCTCCAACTGTACGAGTTTGCGTATGCCAACGACTGATGAGTCGAGTTCTCCAACTCCTCGGCATCCCCGTTCTCACCGATGGTATAACCCTCGCTATTCGAGGTTGGATTATTTTGCTGATAGGAGAAGTAGGTACGCGACATCAACGATACATTACGCGAAATCTTCCAATCGAGTCGAGCATTGAATCGAGCGTTGTAGTTTATAGTATTTGAAATGCCCTGCTGATACATATATCCGATAGGCATTGGTGCCTCGTACCACTTTTCGGTGCGAGAGTTGTTGTCGGTGTCGGTGTGGTTGAAGAACAACGAGCCTTGGAACTTCACATTCTTGCGTCGTCCCCACTCGTCGGAGTAGTTTGCACCAATCGAGTTTACGAGCGCAATACCACTCTGTGGACGCACCATATATGAACCTACGCTACGACGCATTCCACGACCTCCGCCTTGACCTGCGCCACTCACACCGAGAATATCCTCGAACGAGAAGTTCTGCTGATTGACATTGTTGAACAGACCAATCAACGATACTCGCGAATCGCCGTGGAAGAAGTTTACATTACCTCCCACAATCCACTTGTGTCCCTTTGCCAATTCATCGGTAGAGTTTGGCTCGTAGCCATATCCAGCATACATCTTACCGAATTGGCCCTGGCGCATATTCTCCTTTGTGATGATATTGATAGCCTTATATCCCTCGCCATCGTCCATACCAGAGAACTCAGCATTATCGCTCAGTTTGTTGAACACTTCGATACGATCTACCGCCTCGGCAGGCAGCGACTTGATTGCGGTATTTACATCCTCGCCAAAGAACTCCTTGCCATCGACAAAAATCTTTTTGATGGTTTCGCCCTGCGCCTCAACCGTACCGTTGTTGATGTTGATACCCGGCATCTTCTTCAAGAGTCCCTCGACATCGGCATCATTCGATACCTTGAATGCTCCTGCGCTGTAGCTCAATGTGTCGCCATTCTGCGAAGTGCGTAGAGCCTTTACAGTCTTGACAACTGTCTCGATGCGCTGGGCATCCTCACTCATTATAAGCTTGCCAAGCGAGAGCGTTGCCCCAGAAAGACGGAACTCTTTGGTCGCATCCTTGTAGCCGATAAAAGTTGCCACGAGAGTGTAGCTGCCATACGACAATCCAGGAATTGAAACAAAGCCATTTGCTCCCGAAGTGTAGTACTTCTTATTGTCGGGCTTTGAAGTAGGGTAGACCTCGATTACAGCACCCATAACTCCCTGTTTGGTTTGCGAGTCGATAATCGAAAGTGTAACCTTTCCCGTCTGCGCAAAGGCTGTTGCCGCAAAAATAATTGTCGAAAGAAAAACGATTAGACGCTTCATTATAGTTTTATTTTCTTGTTCGCAGTTAAAGTTGTTTTCGGACAAAGCCACCGCTTTGCCTCAAATTTTTGCAAAGGTAATGAATATAATTCATTATATTCACACAAAAACGATGAATCGCCATAAAATCAGGGGTGAAATGGCTGAAATATGGTGTCATCTGTGAAAAATCATCTTAAACTTGCGCTTAAAGTGGAGCAGATAGCAACTATTGTTGTGTCAGCCAGCTCTTAAATTCGTGAACTCGCGCCTTCGGAATTATGATGCGCTCTGGAGTTTCGAGCGAGAGATTTACTGTCAAGCGGCTTCCAAACCACACCGAGATATCTTTTACAGCCTTACGCGATATGATAAACTGGCGATTTGCACGGAAGAAATCTGCACTCGGCAACTTGCTTTGCAGGGATTCGAGCGTCATATCTATTTGATACCTCTCTCCGTTATGGCAGTATGCCGACACACGCTCCTCGAAGGTGTGCAAGAAGGCGATGTCGTTGTTGTGCAGCGGGATAATCTTATCGCGGAAATGGACAAGAAAAACCTGCTGTTCGGGCTGACCTGCTTGTGCAACGCTCCTTACTCGGGAGGTGTAGTCCTTGGTATCAACCGAGGTCAGCCGTTGCCACTTGTCGATGGCGCGACGGACACCCTCCTCGTTTATTGGCTTGAGCAGATAGTCAATGCTATTCACCTTGAACGCCTCGATTGCATATTGGTCGTAGGCGGTTGTGAAGATAATAGGAGTCTCGACATCTACGCTGTCGAAGATACGAAACGAAGCACCATCTGCAAGGTGAATATCCATAAATACAAGGTCGATTTGAGGCTTCGAGTTGAAGAACTCGACGCACTCAACAACAGTGTCTATGGTGGCTACGACCTCCACATTTGGTGACACTTTTCGCAATATGGCAGAGAGGTTATGCGCAGCTGCGGTTTCATCCTCTATAATAACTACTCGCATAGGCAGAAAGGATTCTTATTCGTTTGGTTTTTCGAGAGGCAGTCGTACTGCAAACTCCTTTTCGTTATCAATAATTTCAATTTCGCGATTGAGCAAAAGTTGGTAGCGGCTATTGAGATTCGATAGCCCTAAACCCGTACCTGGATTTGGCTCAAGCATTGGTCGTTTCTCGTTCGCAACCACCAAGAAGCCATCCTCGGTGTAGATGTGTACGCGGAAGAGTCGTTTGCTGCTTATCGTATTGTGTTTTACAGCGTTACCGATAAGAGGCTGCAACGAGATTGGAGGCAGCTTATAGTTGAGATACCTCTCTTCGATATCGAAATCGAACTTGATTTTTTCGGAGTATCGAATCTTGAATAGATAGCTGTATGCTTCAGCGAATTTCATCTCTTCGCGTAGCGTTGTGAAGGATACGCTTGCGCTATTTTGCGAGAGGTAGCGGAAGGTGTAGGATAGCTGGTCTATATATTTCAGAGCGCGCTCCTCGTCCTTTTCGCGCACCAACATCGAGAGCGACGACAACGAGTTGAAAAGAAAGTGAGGATTAATCTGACTCGCCAGCATATTGTACTTTGTGGTGAGGTTCTCGCTGCGAAGCATCTCGTTTTCGAGAGATATCTGCTGCTCTCGGTGCATAAGCGTATATATTCGAGAGTAGAGAATTACTACGGCTAACATAAATATCCCCTTCAATACCACCACGAACTCCACAATCTGACGGCTCTTGTAGACTGGAATGACCTCTCCTGAGTGCATTAAAGGCACGGGGGAGATAAAGTATGTACCGAACGCTATCAGTACGCATACGGCAGAGCGTAAAACAAATTGTTGCCAAGTGGCGTCACGCCCTTTCGAGTTCATTATGAGAAGCAGAACGAAAGCGAGAATAAAGTAGAAGACGAATTGATACAACACAACATGCCACTGCTCAGAGCCTCGATACAATGCCCCGTAGTCATACTTTTCGTCGTTGCGTTCCAGGATACGACGCATGATGAGATGCTCTGCCTCTATATACTTCTGTTGCGAAGCCTCTACACGGAGTTTGTCATCCTGCATCAGACCGAGCCAATGCACCTTTTGACGATCTATATATACACTATCGCCTTTGTCAGTTACGATATAGCCAAAACCGTCACCCGATATTGAGAGTTTTCCCGTAATCTCTACAATTACGCGATTATCTCTCGCCCTCGAATTGTGGCGTTGTCCCATCTCGGATTGATTGGCTACGAGCAATAACAGGTATGAGAAGTTACATACAAGGCTGATAACCACAGCAACAAATATGTAACCCAAATAGGCGTTGCTCGTGCTACACTGACATTTGCGACCTTTAATCATCTTTTTTTTGAGTGTTTGAATTACTTATCCTCTTCGTACCACGAAGCGTAGAGCTGGTAGTCGTTTGCAATGCGCTTGATAATCTGCTCGCGCTGCTCTGGAGTTACCTCCT
Organism: Rikenellaceae bacterium; assembly: GCA_015059875.1. GTDB lineage: Bacteria > Bacteroidota > Bacteroidia > Bacteroidales > Rikenellaceae > Alistipes. The sequence goes on from SUZQ01000008.1 coordinate 31,029, forward strand.
TGACCTTTTTTGCAGGAACACCAGCATAAACTGAGTTTGGCTCCAACTTTGAGTCGGAGAGTACCAATGCATTTGCAGCAATGATACAACCCGATGCCACTACGGCATTGTCGAGAATAGTTGAACCCATACCGATAAGGCAGTTATCCTCGATTATTGCGCCGTGAATCGTGGCGTTGTGACCTACCGATACATCGTTGCCGATATGCGTCTGCGAAGGCTTTGGCGACTTGTCGTAGAGCGTATGGATAACTGTTCCATCTTGGATATTTGTGCGGTCGCCGATGGTGATTTTGTTTACATCGCCACGCAACACCACATTGTACCAAATCGACGAATCATTACCCACCGTAACATCGCCAATCAACACCGCCGTTTCGGCTACAAAAGTTCCCTCGCCAACTTGCGGAGTAGTCCCCCTAACAGATTTAATGTATGCCATATATTTTTGTTTTTGCTATTAGCCATTAGCTATTAGCCATTAGCCGTTAGCCATTAGCTAATTTTTAATTCTCAATTCTCAATTCTCAATTTTGTATATCGCCACACTTACAGGCTTCATCTTGAAGGTGTGCCCCTCGTTTGAGGTCTTGCACTTTGTGAGTTTAGGGTTGTTGCCATAGACCCACTCTGCCCTCTTGCCAAGCGGTGCGATAGAGCCACTGACCTCACGATCGGCAGGGTTGAATACCACTACATACTTCTCCTCGCCCAATGTACGCGCATAAATCATAGGGTATGGGTTATCCATATCGCCAACATATTTCCACTCGCCCTCTACACCAAGTGCAGGGGTTTTGGCACGCAAAGCCAACAAACCTTTGACATACGAGAGTACCGAGTTAGGGTTGCTCTCCTGTTCCGCCACATTCGGGAACGAGAAGGCGTTATCGACAGGGAGGTAGAGTTTCGAGGCATCTTCGACAGTCGAGAAACCGGCATTGCGCTCGGTACTCCACTGCATCGGTGTGCGACAAGCCGAACGGTTACGCGATGAGACGCTGCCCTCTTTGGCGGGTGCATATTCGAGGTTGCGCATACCAATCTCCTCACCATAATATACGATAGGAGGGGTAGGGAGTGTGAGGAATAGGGTGATTGCCACCTTCTGCTCCTCTGGGGTATTGCGGTTCATTCGTGTCAATCGCCAAATATCGTGGCTACAAGTAGGCATCGAAGCGTAGCCTCCAAGTGCGCGGTAGTCGTTGTATATTTGGGTGTACAACTCCATCGCCTTACGAATCTTACCCTCGCCCTTTGGGTTGAAGTAGCAAGTTGTAGGCACCATCTTGTCGCTTGTCTCGCATACCAACGGGCGATAGACCTTGCCGCCAATTCCGTTATGGATAAGGAGGTCGATGTTGAATCCTGCCGAGATGGATTGTTTAGGGTTGGACCACTCGGACAACATAATGTTGTTCGGATACTTTGTGTTGTACCACTCGAAAATATTTCTCCACAGGCGTTGTACTCCGTCGCGATTTTTGTTGTCGCCCTTTACAAGCGATTGCGCCATATCTACGCGGAAACCATCGGCTCCCATATCGCACCAATAGGCGATAATCCTCTTTAACTCCTCGCGTACAGCCTTTGGTCCCGGTGCATCGTAAGCCTGCTCCCAACTGTTTGCGGGATTGGGGTTGTAGTAGCCGTAGTTCAGCGCAGGCTGAATAGGGAAGAAGTTACTCAAATAGATGCCGTTGCGAGGGTGATTGTTATATACCCAACGCTTGCCCGGTAGTGGCATATCCTGTCCTTCGGTCCAGATGTAATAGTCGGAATACTCATTACGCTCCGCCTTCAACGACTCCTTAAACCACGGGTGTTTATCCGAGGTGTGTCCTGCCACGAGATCGAGCAATACTTTGATGCCTTTTGCGTGTGCGGTATCGAAGAGTCGTTTCAAATCCTCGTTGGTGCCGAAGCGTGGATCGACCTTGTAAAAGTCTATAACATCATATCCGCCATCTTCCCAACCACTAACGAAGCAAGGCGAGAGCCAAATGCAGTTGAATCCGACACTCTTGATATAGTCCAGTTTCGAGCAGATACCATTGATGTCGCCCATTCCATCGCCATTCGAGTCCATATAGGTCGATGGGTAGATATGGTAGATTGCCGCCTTCTTGAGCCATTCGGGTTGCTCCTTAGCCGAAAGTGTTAAAGTAGCGAATAGTGTCGCAATGATAAGAAAAAATCGTTGTTTCATAGTGCTAATTTTTTGCCATTGGCCATTAGCTAATTTTTAATTCTCAATTCTCAATTCTCAATTCTCAATTCTCAATTTGCAATAGCCGCACTATTGTTTCGCCTCTTGCCAATACTGCTCCATTTCGTCGAGCGAAGCCTCGCTAACCATCTTGCCCTGCTCGGCAATGCGCTTTTCGAGGTGGTTGAAACGCTCGATAAACTTCTTGTTTGTGCGCTCTAAGGCGTTTTCAGGATCGATGCCACTCTTGCGGCAGGCGTTGATAAGGGCAAAGAACAAGTCGCCAAATTCCGCCTCCAAGTTGTCCTGGTTGCCACTCTGCATCTCCGCCTCTACCTCGCGAATCTCCTCGTGAACCTTATCCCACACCTCGCTTGCTGAGTTCCAATCGAAGCCTACGGCGGCAGCCTTCTCGCTGATGCGGAACGCCTTTACCATTGCGGGCAACGAACGCGGTACACCTCCGAGAACGCCACTCTTGCGAGCCTTCTTGCGGAGCTTTAACGCCTCCCAATTCTGCTTTACCTCTTCGGGCGATTCCGCCAATACATCGCCATAGACATGCGGATGGCGGTAGATGAGTTTGTCGCACACACCGTTTGCAACATCCGCCAAGTCGAATACGCCCTGCTCCTCGCCTATCTTCGAGTAGAATACTATGTGCAAAAATAGGTCGCCCAACTCCTCTTTGATACCCTCCATATCGTCAGCGGTGATAGCATCCGCCAACTCGAAGGTCTCCTCGATGGTGTTGTTGCGCAACGAGTGAATAGTCTGTTCTCTATCCCACGGACACTCCACACGCAGGCGATTCATTACCTCGATAAGTCGTGCTGTAGCCTCTAATTTTTTATCCATAAACTTTTATTTGTGTTCACCATTAGCCTATGACTCTCGGCTATAATTTGTGCAAAATTAGTAAAAATCTCCTCTCGACAGTGCGCCCTTTTTGCGAAATGGCAAAATATGGGGTTAAGCTACTTTATTTCGAGTGGTTGAAGAATTACCTTCTCCTCCGCATCGCTTATGTGGTCAGCCACAAGACGAATGGCGTGTATCTGCTGATTCTTCTTTGGACGGATTGTGTAGTGACCGTTGTTAAATTCTCCGAGGCGCACAAACTTCTTGCCGTCGTAGCTGACATCAATATGCCCCTTGTAGATAAGACAACGATGGAGATGTTCATATCCCGTTGCAACCTTGATGTATGACGCCTTCAGTGGTTTTGCGAAGCGATACTCCACCCAATCTCCCTTCTTTGCGCAACGCGAGGTGTAGGCTGGGCCTTTGTAGGCGGCACACGACTCGGCTGAGTGCCTCTTTTGGAAAGGCATCGAGGAGGTGATCTTTACCTTCTCCTTTCGTGGCTCGTAGAACTTTGGCGCACCTACCCAATTGCTGTAACCTGTCATCAGACGGCTTTGGAACGAGACGAACGGAGCCAAATGGCTATTCAGAGGTGCTTTGTACTCCTGCGTTTTGTTGTTGCGAATATCTTTGTAGTACAATTTTGAGCCATCCTCTGTCGAAACGAAGATTTTTCCGTTCTCCACCTTTACGGTTGGCGATTCGAGGCGGAATGTCGCACTCATAGCCTGCAACTTGTAGTAGAAGTTACTTCTCAACACCTTCAGCATATCCTCGTACGAGCGACGCTCCTTGCTCCACGCCACCTCCGAAACGGCAAATATGCGAGGGAATATCATATACTCCAAGTAGTCCGAGAAGTGGCCCTTCGGGTTGATATTCATCAGATATATCTCTCCCCAGAATGCACCCTCGATACCTGCGATATGCTTGTATTTCTCCTTCGAGAAACCTCCAACACTAAAATCGAAGTTGCACAACTTCTTCAAATCAAGACCTCCCGAGCCGGAACGGTGTCCGCGCTCGTGTGTTGATTGACGCTTGTCAAGATAGAAGAATGTCGAAGGCATTACGATTGTAGGGTATCCATTCTCGATGGATGTCTGCCAGCCCTTGCCGTGGTGACGCCATCCGCAGACAAGAGTAGATTTAGGGAGCAAGCCCCCCTTCACTGCCTCGTCCCATACAACGGGCTTGCGGTTATACTTTGCGAGGATGTCGCTTACGCGGTTGAGGAAGTGTTGTTCAAGCTGAGGGCCATCCTTCAACCCCTTCTCCTTCATCAGTCGCTGACAGTCGGGACAAGGCTCCCACAACGAGAACTTAACCTCATCTCCACCAATATGGATATACTCCGAAGGGAAAATCTCAACCAACTCCTTGATGATATCTTCGATAAGAGCGTAGTTCGACTCCTTGGCTACACACCACACATTGCGCGTATCGATGCCGTTTGTGTCGGATGTGTCGGGTGTGTAGTTGCAACGAATTGCAGGGTGTACCGTGCCGAGAGCCTTGCTGTGGCCTGGCATATCGATTTCGGGTATGACCTCTATGTTTCGCTCGGCAGCGTAGGCCACGATGTCGCGCAACTCCTCCTGCGTGTAGTAACCGCCATACTTCTGATTGAAGCGGCTGTATATAGGGTGGAGTGGCGAGTCACCTCCGCGGAAACCTCCGATTTGGGCAAATTGCGGATACTTCTTTATCTCGATGCGCCATGCGGGGTTATCCACCAAGTGGAAATGCAACTTATTGAGCTTGCAGTATGCCATATAGTCGATTACGCGCTTAACTTCGTTTACGGGTTGGAATGTGCGAGCAACATCGAGTAAGAAACCGCGATATTGGTACTGCGGAGCATCTTTAACTTCGATGTACGACACCTCCATCGGCAGTGGCGCATTCTTGGTATAGATGGCGTGTGGAAGGAGTTGCAAGAGCGATTGAATGCCGTTAAAGACACCTCCGTAGCCACCTCCGCGAATCTCTATACCCTTTTTGTTGATGGTAAGGGTATACTCCTCCTGCGCGAGATTTTTCGTATCGAGCAATAGGCGAATAGAGTTGCTCTTCTTGCCTCTATTACGCTCCAAAGGGAGATATAGACGCAGATAATTTGCAGCCTTCTCCACTCCCTCATCGCAGATGATTGCAGTGCGCTCGTTGATAGTAAAACGCTCCTCGCCCTTCACGAGCGAAAGAGGTTGTGGAATAATATCTGTAAATAGTGGTGCTGGCGGAGCTGGTGGAGTTACGACCTTTACCGAGTCGGAATCTTTGGCTTTGCGCTCCTTTTTTACCTTTTCAACTTTTTCAATCTTTACGGTGTCAGCCAATTTTCTCTTTGTCTTAATCTTTGTGGAATCGGCTGCACACGCACTCTGCGTAAGAAGCAATAGAATAGAAAGAATTAAAAGTTTCATAAGTTAAGCAGTTAGTTTTCGCAAAGATAGCAACTAAAACGGAAAACTGAAAGCGGAAAACGGAAAAGTTTTTTTCTAGACGAGAGCAGAGAGTAGTTGATAGTTAAAGATAAAAGGGAATTATATACTTTAATGTTGTGGTTTATAATAATTCGTCATTCTGAGGCTTCGCAGAAGCCGTGAGAATCTCCCTTATTGTATTTTAACAGAAAAGTGGGAGATTGCCACGAGCCTAACGGCTCTCGCAATGACGAGTGATTTTACAACATTAAAGTATATAATTCAGTATATAATTCCGAAATAAAATACCTTTAATTCTCAATTCTCAATTTGCTCTCGCGCCCCCTATACCCCCCCCCTACAAAAAACAAGAGTACCCCGAAGGGCACTCTTGTTATTGGTCGTTCTGTCAAGTTTGAACGGGATTGCTCAACTGTTATTCTCTCCACTCGGAGCAAATTGTTTTGCGACCAAGTCCCCCTTTTGCAAAGGGGGATTTAGGGGGAATGTTGAGATGTTGTCGTTCTGTCAAGTTTGAACGCTTAGTTCAAACTTGGCAAGAACGAGTAGTCTTTCGAGTAGTGGAGGTGCTGCTCGATGTAGTTTGCAGGGTACGAAATCTTTACATCTACAATCTTGTCACCCTCCTTAACCAACTCATACTCAGGGTTTACGAAACCTCCGTAAGGCTCGATGTTGAGTGCATAGTAACGCTCGCGCACCTCCTTGTGGAGATCCTGATCAATCTTAACAGCGTACTTCTCAATCAAAACCTTACCTGCCTCGAAGTCACCCTCCGACTTGATACGCTGAATCTCGCGGAGCTGCTCGCCAAAGATAGCGCGTAACTTGTCGAAATCATTAACTACGATGTAACGCTTGCCATCCTTAACAACCCACTCGATAACATTCTCTGCCTTGCCGAGGTCGTATGCCCAGCACGAAATGAGCTTGCGGTTACGCATGTGAGCCTGCTCTACATCCTTACCCAACTCGATACGCGAGAGCTGTGTCATTGCACCATTCATTACATACGAAGCGTACTGTGCCTTTGCCACATCGAGCGATGGGATAAGACCGAGCTCAACCATCTTCTCGTCGCCGAGGTAGTAGAGTGCAAAGAGGTCTGCACGAGTCTCCTCAAGAGCCGACGAGTATACGCCCAACTCGGTGCCTGTAGTACCTGGAGCAAGCTGACCAGAGCCGTGACCAAGACACTCGTGAAGGTCGGTGTGGAGGTCATCCGACAACTTGCCATACTCCTTCATACGAGCGCGATCCTCCTCGCGGAGTACGAACTCCTCCGAGAAACCGCCACCCTGTGCAGCCTTCTTGTATGCGTAGGTGATGTTGTCGATAGTCACCGACTTCGAGCCGTGCTCCTTGCGAATCCAATCTGCATTAGGAAGGTTGATACCGATAGGGGTTGTAGGGTAGGTGTCGCCACCGAGCATAGCCACGGTGATAACCTTCGCCGATACGCCCTTAACCTTCTCCTTGCGGTATGCAGGGTTGATTGGCGAGTGATCCTCGAACCACTGTGCATTCTCCGAGATAATCTGTGTACGACGGCAAGCCTCCTTGTCGAGGAAGTTTACAACCGACTCCCACGAAGCCTTGTAGCCGAGTGGATCGCCATAAACCTCGGTAAAGCCGTTTACGAAATCGACATTCGAGGTGGTATCCTTAACCCACGACACATTGAAAGCGTCGAAGTCGCGCAAGTCGCCCGATTTGTAGTACTTAATCAACAGACCGATAGTTGTCTTGGTTGGCTCCTCTGCAACCTCGTAAGCCTTCTCCAACCAATATACAATCTGCTCCAACGCCTCGGTATACATACCGCCAATCTTGTAGGTCTGCTCGTAGATCTTGCCATTCTTCTTTACGAGCTTCGAGTTCAAACCGTAGGAGATTGGGCAAGGATCGTTGCCAGCCTTCTTAATCATATCGTTGTAGAACTTCTCTACCTCTGCCTGAGTCAAACCCTCGTAGTAGTTGCCAGCAGATGTTGCGATAACATCTGCACCCTTTGCCTGATTGAGGCGGGTAGCGTAGAGATCCTTATTGAAGATAGCCTCCAAAATAACCTCCTTCTCTACAGGCGACTCAACGCCATACTTGTCCCACTGAGCCGAGAACCACTCGCGCGAGAACTCAGGTGCGAACTTGTCGTTCGAGTAGTGGTGGTGAATACCGTTAGCCAACCAAACCTTCTTCAAATACTTCTCCATTGCCTTGAACTCGTTGCACTCCTTATCGCCATCGTACGAGGTGTAAATCTTCTCCAACGCACGGCGGATGGTAAGGTTGTACTTGAAGTTCTGATCGAACAAGATGTCACGACCGCACTTTGCCGACTCGGCTAAATAGTAGATCAAAAGTTTGTCGTTGAGCGACTGATTTTCAAACTCTGGCACCTCGTAGCGGATAATCTTGATATCGTCGAAACGATCAACAATCCACGGCTGCTCAGCTTCCTTCTCCTTGCAAGAGGTCATAGCCATTGCAATAATTCCCATTGTTACAAAAACGATTTTTTTCATATATACCTATATTTATTTAAGTGTTGAATTATCTTATTTATAGTTCGCATCGGCAAATTTCTCGATTCGCCTAAATAGTATGTAGTTCGAGTCGTGTTGGTTGTGGGCATTGCCCTCGTTATCCTCCCACGCGGTGCGGATCACAGCAACTATATCCTCGCCATCGAACTGCCAATCGACATACTGCACTCCGTGATACTTCACATCTGGGTGGGCGATAATCACCCGTTCGTGCCTCCACGAAACCAAATCCTCCGAGCTGCAAAGCGTCAGCGTGTTGCGTGTCTTGTCGTTCTTTATAACGAGTTTATCCGCCTCGGTAGTATTTGCGAGTGTCCAATATTTTGCGGTGCGTTCGTCGTAGCGAATTGTAAACTTCTTCGCACCTCCGGGGAATGGCATAAAGCCTTTTTCGGTGTCGAACGAAATCTTTTTGCCGTTTGGCGAAACCTCCACCCGTGCGCACTGCTCCTCGCCAACGCCCTTAGAGGTGTTTACGCGGAGGATATTGAGCAACTGTTTGTTCGCTCTGTCATAGACGATATTTCCTTCGAGCCAACCTCGAAAATCTCCACCTAACCACGCAGGGTTGGAGTAGAGGATATTTGAGCGTCTCCAACTCTTTGCGTCGAGCAGATCGGCATTCACGGGGGCTGAAAGCACCATCGCCGAGTAGCGTCGTCCCCATTTGCGTACCTTGTGCGTAGCGTACTCAAACGCCTTCCAGATTCGCCCATTGTGGATAATTACGGGAGTTGGCGCAGTGTGGTACTCGCCCTCGATGATGAGTCCATTCTCTGCATTGTATGGGTTTGTCCAACTCTCGCCATTGTCGCTCGATCTTCGCAAAACTATATTTCCGTGATGGCGGCAAGTGCCGAAGATGTAGACATCGCCTTTGTGGCAGAAGAGACTCGACCAAAATTGACCTCGCAGTGTCGCGGTTTTGCGCCACGAAATGCCCTTGTCGTCAGAAACGAAGATTTCGGTAATTGCCGTCTCGAACTCTTTGGTCTTTGGGCCGAAGTAGTCGTGGCTCACCACATAGCGACCATTTGGCAGAATGCAGATACTTGGCGAACCGAGGTATTTGCCCTTCGATGCGGGGCTATGGTTTACGACAGTGCCTGGTAACTCGACCAATTGTGCCGTTGCGGTGCAAGCAACGACAGCCAAAGTCAATACTATCAGACCTAATCTCTTCATATTAAACTCTCTTTTTTGCAAATTAAAACCTCAAATGCCTCTAATGCCTCAAATGCCCTTAATCTCTAATATCCGAAAATCTCCTCTTGCGAAAGATACTTTATTTTGCCGAGTGTACCGATATACTTCATATCGAGGTCGTGCCTATCGCCCAGGATGCAGTAGGTGTAGGCTCTACCCTTGATAAACTCCTGCTGGAACTTCACCACATCATCGAGTGTAAGCGGTTGAACACCCTCATACAGAGTCTTATACATATCCTCTTTAAGTCCGAATTTCTCCTGTTCGAGGTAGCTCCACAAAATATCCATCTTGGTAGTGCGTTTGCTCTCGATATTTGCCAAGAAGCCACTCTTTGCCAACTCAAAAGCCTTCTCCGAACGAGGCATATTTTCGATAATTTCGTCAAATGCTTCGACAGCCTGCTGCACTTTGTCGTTCTGTGTGGCGATAAAGGCGTAGAAGTAGTATGGGTGTTGCGGAACACGACCTTTTGCAAGATAGGTGTATGCCGAGTATGCCAAACCTCGTGCTTCGCGCATCTCCTGAAAAACGATAGCGTTCATACCACCAGAGAAGTAGTTGTTGTAGAGATTGCCTACAGGCGAATAGTCGAGATTCCACTTATCCCCCTCACGACACGAATACTGCATATAATACACCTGCTTCGCATCGTACTGCGCAAAGAGAACATTCGACTTTGTTACGGCTTTTGTAGGCGTAGACTCCGACTTCAAGTCAAGAAGATGGTCGCCTGTTTGATGTGTATTATAGAGTACACCTACAAAGTCATTGAGGTGGTGTGGCCCGTAATACATTACGCGGTGCTTAATCTTCGGCAGCTGCTTGATATTGGCGAGTAGCTCCTCCGACGAAATCTCTTGCAACTCCTTGTTTGACATTGTGCATGTACGAATGTAGTCGCCACCATAGAGGCAGTAGTTCTGCAAATGGAGGAAGTTCTCCTGCTGCGAAGCCTTGGCATTTATGCGCTGTTGCTCGAAGTCGCTCTTCACTCCCTGCAAAATACTCTCATCGCCCTTGACATTGGCAATGTAATCCTCAATAATAGTCATCGCACGCTCCATATTCTCGGAAAGACCACTTATTATAAGGTAGGTCTTATCGCCCGTTACGGTGATATTGAACGAGCAAGCAAGATCGAATAACTCTCGCTTAATATCCTCTGCACTCTTCTCTATTGTACCGAGCAACTCCATATAGTCGGCAGCCAAAGCCATAGACTTTACGGTTGTAGTGCCAAAGTCGTAGAGGTAGATAAGCGAGAATAGCTCGTTTGTTTCGTTACGCTTGTATAGCACCTCCAATCCACTCTCCAATTTTGCCTGTCCCATATCGCGCTCATAGTCGATAAATTGTGGCGCAATAGGCGCAACCTCCGACTGCTGAGTGGCAATGAGATAGTCGCTCTGTGCATCACGATTTGCCGAGATAGGGGTTATCGAAGGTTTGTCGATTTTCTTCTGCGACTTATCCTCGCCCTGACGCTTGTAGACTACGCAGTAGCCCTCGGCAGGCATATTCTTGTTTGCCCATGCAACGACATCCTCTTTGGTAATATCGGCTGCACGGTCAATCTCGGTTGCGACAACCTCCCAATCCAAACCATTGATGAATGCCGCCTCCATCTTGTAGGCACGGACAAAGTTGTTCTCCAAATCCGCCATCTCGCCACGGCGATGGTTGGCAATGATCGCTTTCAAGAGGTCGGAATCAAACTCTCCGTTGCGCAACTTTGCAACCTCGGCAAGCAGCAAATCTCGCACCTCTTCAAGCGATTGCCCCTGCTTTGGCTCGCCCATTAGGGTTACGATACCTGCATCTGCAAGATACTCCACGCCGCCCCACGCATCGAGAACCTTCTGCTCCTGCAAAAGATTGGTGTCGAGCAGACCGCAATTTCCTCCATTCGAGAGGACTGATGAGAGTAATGCACCTACAAGTCTGCCTTCGCTCTTTGCACCCTCGATAGGCCAAGCGATAGCCACGCTCTCACTCTCCAAGCCGTAAACTTCCGCCTCCTTAACCTCGGTCATACGAGCAGGCTTATACTCCTTGACCTTCGGGAGTTTGCGATTTGGTTTGAGTTTTCCGAAGTACTTGTCAATAATCACAATCGCCTCGTCAGGGTTGAAATCTCCCGCCATACATATTGCCATATTGTTTGGCACATAGTAGGTCTTGTAGTAGTTCTTGATATTTGTGATTGACGGATTTTTCAGATGCTCCTGCTTACCGATTGTGGTTTGTGTGCCATACGGATGGTCAGGGAAGGTGAGAGCCAACAACTTGTCGAACAACTTGCCATTGTCGCGAGTGAGCCCCATATTGTACTCCTCATAGACCGTTTCGAGTTCGGTGTGAAAACCACGAATTACAGCATTCTCGAATCGCTCCGCCTGAATCTTCGCCCAATTCTCAATCTGGTTCGATGGGATATCCTCCACATAGTTTGTTTCGTCATACGATGTCCAGGCGTTTGTGCCGTCAGCACCTATCGCCTGCATCAACTTGTCGTACTCGTTAGGAATGGCATACTTCGAAGCCTCCTGCGATACGCTGTCAATCTTTGCATATATCGCCTTGCGCTCCACCTCGTCAGTGGTTGCACGATAGACCTCGAACAAACGCTCAATCTCGTCAAGCAGAGGCTTCTCCGCCTCGTAGTTCTGAGTTCCGAACTTGTCGGTACCCTTGAACATCAAATGCTCAAAGTAGTGCGCCAAACCTGTTGTCTCGGCAGGGTCATTCTTCGAGCCTACACGCACGGCAATCATAGTCTGCAAACGAGGCTGCTCCTTGTTTACCGACATATAGACCTTCAATCCGTTTTTGAGTGTATATATGCGTGTAGCGGACTTATCGCCCTCTACGCTCTCGTAGCGATAACCGCACGAAACGGCAACCATCGCCACCAAAATCATTAACCAACCAAATTTTTTCATACTATTTTTGCTTTTAGCCATTTGCCATTTGCCATTAGCTAAATTGAAAATTATTTCGCCGCAGGCCTAAATATAAATTCCTTTAATTATCAAGTGTCAATTATCAATTGTCAATTTGAAAACCCTGTTTTCATCTCTTGTCTAAAAGGCATATTTGCAGACATCAATGATAATCTCAATCGTAAGCCACAGCGAGAGTGCGAGTTTTATGCCTGTGCCGACAAAGAAGGAGAGGAACGAGCCAAAGCCACTCCGCAATGCGCGTTGTTTGTCTTTACTGTCAAAAATCAACTCTCCAAGCACTGCTCCCACAAATGGTCCTACGATAATGCCGATAGGCCCAAAGAGGAAACCGCCGATTGCTCCTGCCATAGCACCTCGTTCGCCCGCTTTCGAGCCACCGAATCTCTTTGCCATGTAGGATGGCAAAATATAGTCAAGCACCGACACGATGAGCGTCAATACTCCGAAAACCACAAGCCATGTGACCGAAATCTCGGAGTAGGTGCAGAAGTATAGGCAGAGATATCCAATATAGGATAGCATCACACCTGGCAGTATGGGAACAATACACCCCACACAACCCACTACGCCAAACAATACGGCAAGTATCGACAATAAGGTGTCCATTCTACTTTACGAGCTGGTTAGTTTCAGTATTTGGGAAGATCACGCTTGGCTCAAAGGTTTTTGCCTCCTCGAAATCCATCGAAGCGTAGGAGATGATGATAACTATATCTCCCACATTTGCCTTGTGTGCTGCTGCGCCATTCAAGCAGATTACACCGCTGCCCTTCTCGCCAGGAATGGCGTAGGTTTCGAGTCGCTCGCCATTTGTGACATTCACAACCTGCACCTTCTCGCCACGAATAATATTTGCAGCCTCCATCAATGCCGAGTCAATAGTAATACTGCCGACATAATCGACATTCGCCTGAGTCACCGTTACACGGTGAATCTTCGACTTCATTACCTCAATATACATCGTCTTATTTAAGTTTTATATTATCAATCAATCTGATTTCGCCAGCCTGAACTGCTATGCAACCCTGCACACGCTCCGAGTCGCTCCACTCCTCGATAGTCTGCATTGAGAGTGCATCGACCGCTGCGAAATATATCACTTTCAGAAGTTCGTTCTTCTCCACCTCAGCAGTAACCCAAGCGGTCAATTCTGCGGGCGATAACTCGCCAACCTTCGCTTGTGCTGCGCTCAACACCTCGTAGATATGAGGTGCTGCGGCACGATGCGCAGGGGTGAGCAAGAGGTTACGCGACGAACGAGCCAAGCCATCTGTATCACGCACGATAGGGCAGTCGATAATCTCCACAGAGAGTCCGAGCTGCTTGACCATTGCACGAATTACTGCAATCTGCTGAAAATCCTTCTCGCCGAAGTAGGCGCAAGTAGGCTCAACAATCGCAAAGAGGCGTGAAACCACCTGTGCCACGCCGTTGAAGTGTCCGGGACGAGTTGCACCCTCCATAACCTTGTCAATCTGACCGAAGTCGAATTGGCGGGTATCTGGCTCAGGATATATCTCCTCGACCGAAGGGAAGAGTACCAAATCTACCCCTGCCGCTTCGAGCATTGCTGCATCTGCCTCAGGGGTGCGAGGGTAGTTGCGCAAATCGTTTTTGTCGTTGAATTGTGTTGGGTTTACGAATACACTTGCCACCACTACATCGCACTCCTTGCGAGCGCGGGTAACAAGCGAAATGTGCCCCTCGTGCAATGCACCCATTGTTGGCACGAAACCTATCTTCTTATCTCGGCACGCTGCGAGTTCCTCGCGCAGAGCCTTAACTGTTGAAACTGCTTTCATCACTTTTGGGTATATATATTGTGGGCGCAAATATACAAATATATTTGACAATTGACAATTGACAATTGACAATTTTTCTAAAAAAAAGCCAATGGCTTGTAACCCTTGGCTTATGATTGTAAACTTAGCAATAAGACTCTATATCCTCTTTGGTGATGGTTGCTCCACTTAGGACAACCAACCTCTCGACTATGTTGCGCAACTCTCGGATATTGCCACTCCAACGCCTATCGGATAGTTTTGCAACAGCCTCTGCATCAATCTTTTTTGTTGGGATATTGTACTCTCGGCAAATGCTCTCCAAGAAGTAGTTGATAAGTATTGCAACATCCCCTTTTCGCTCGCGCAAAGGTGGAACTTTTATCAAGATTACCCCAATGCGGTGGTACAGATCTTCGCGGAAATTTCCCTCGCGAATCTCCTTTTCGAGGTTTTTGTTTGTGGCGGCAATTACGCGAACATCCACCTCGATATCACGGTCGCTGCCGACACGGGAGATTTTGCGCTCCTGCAATGCACGCAATACCTTTGCTTGTGCCGAGAGCGACATATCGCCAATCTCATCCATAAAGAGCGTTCCGCCATCTGCCTGCTCGAATTTGCCTTTGCGCTGCTTTATGGCGGAGGTGAAGGCTCCTCGTTCGTGTCCAAATAGTTCACTCTCAATAAGCTCCGATGGTATGGCTGCGCAGTTTACCTCCACGAATGGGGCTTCGGCACGGTGACTCTTGCAGTGTAACCACTTTGCAACTAACTCTTTTCCTGTTCCGTTCTCGCCTGTAATAAGCACTCGCGCCTCGCTCTGTGCAACCTTCTCTATAAGCTCCCTGACATGCACAATCTCCTCCGAACTGCCAATAATAGGCTCGATTGTGTGGCACTCGGTATTGTGCCGTTGTCGCACACTCTTTGCTCGCGGAGCAGGAGTCTCTTCCGATGTTTTATTAATCGCCTTGCGAATCGATTTCAGTAGACGATTCATATCAATCGGCTTGGTCAAAAAATCTATCGCTCCGTGGCGCACAGCCTCGACTGCTGAGTCGATGTCGTTGTTGCGCGAGAGTACGATGAAGGGTAGCGCAATCTCGTCAAGCCCTTCAGCTGTATCGGAGAGAATAATGTCGAATGGGATATTTTCGCACATCTTGCGGGCAAGGTCAGCTGTCTCTGCCCCCTCGGTCGAGAACCCCTCGAACTCCAACCTCTCGCGCAAGTTGTTGCGCACACTTTTTGATTGTTCTAAAATTAAAACTTTTGCCATTTTGCTATTCTCTAAAAAAATATTTATTTTTGCATTCTCATAGTGCATCAAAGGTATCTCTTTTGTTGGATATAGCCTAATGATGTAAAGGGGTTGTGCAGAGAGGCTTTGTTGCCCGAATTTGGCACTCTGTACGACTGAAAATAGTATAATCTGCCCTATTCGGAATAGGGCGGTGTGAAGTTTGTTTTTTGATGAATATTCTTTTTTTGTATGTATAAGAACTATAACTATTTACGCCGTCGTTTGATGATTCCAGAGTATGGTCGTCACATTCAGGAGATGATAGATTCGCTACTCGAAATCGAGGATCGTGACGAACGCACTCGTCAGGCTAAGGCGGTAATTGCCGTTATGGGTAATTTGAACCCACTGTTGCGTGATACAGCCGATTTTACCCATAAGTTGTGGGATCACCTCTTTATAATGTCGGACTTCAAACTCGATGTGGATAGCCCGTATGCACTGCCTACACGCGAGGATTTGGATGTTAAGCCCGAAAAGTTGGAGTATCCGCAGAGCAATATTTCGCATAAGCACTACGGCAAAAATATTGTTCGCGTGCTTAATAGACTCAAGTACGAAGATATCGAAAATGCTGAGGGAGAGTATATAAATGCTTTCAAGTATATGCACAATAAGAGTTCGGAGTACAATCAGGAGCATCCGACAAGCGAGATGATTGCAAACGATATAAAGATTTTGACCGAAGGTGCTATAAATCTTGATACAGAGTGGTTGAAAAAGGTCGAGATGGAGCATAAATCAGCCTCTTCGCACCAAAAGGCAAAGCGTCAGCAACGACCTCAGCAGCGACAGCAGCAGAAGGGTGGTCGCAAAAGTGTGCAGCGACACAATACGCAGAAGTAGCAGTGCGTTATTTTTCTGGGAAAAAATAGAGACAGACTCAAACAACGAGGTATGAAGATTTCGATACTAAAAATATTGGTAGCACTGCTTGCCGTATCGGCATTTGCTGCTTGTAGCAACAATGATGTGCGCATTCTGGGACGATTCGTGGGGTTGAACTCCAAGATGGTGTATCTCGAACAGATGTCGGCTTCGGGGCAGAGTATAATCGATTCGGTGGCTCTTGATAACGATGGCGCGTACCAATTCACAATAAAGAATGTTGCGCCAACACCTTCGCTCTACAATGTGATCTACAGCAATGATCGCATTCCGTTGTTCGTGTCGCGAGGCGAGATTATCGAGCTAAATGCAATGGGTAGTGCATTGGCAAACTATACGGTAAGTGGCTCTTACGAGTCGGAGTTGTTGCGAAAATTCAACAAAGAGTATCTAACGGGACAGATTGCTCTGAATAGCATTATGCAGGGCATTACCCACATCAACGAAGAGAAGCGCAGTGCTCTCTCCGAGAGGTATAACAAGGTGTATCGAAATATTAAGCGCAAGCAGATTTCATTTATCATCGAAAATAAGGAGTGCCTTGCAGCAGTATATGCTCTATATCAGCGACTTCCAGGTGAGCAGTTCCTATCGGGTGCGGAGAGTGATTTAATCTATTATCGCACTGTGGCGGATGCCGTATCGAAGAGATATCCATCGTCACCGTATATGCTCACTTTGAGCAATGATATAGCGCGTATGGAGGCGCGTATCTCATTGCTGAACTCTATTGAGTCGCGAGCGTATCCTGAATTGAAGGGTAAAGATATGTATGGCAACGAGGTTCTCTTATCCTCGCTCGAAGGGAATGTTGTGCTTGTCGATTTCTGGTCGGCAGAGGTGGGAAATAACAACGCCCTGAATGCCGAACTGAAGGAGATATACGAGGAGTTTGAGCCTTATGGTTTTCGCGTTTACCAGGTCTCTGCGGATAGATCAAAGGCTGTATGGATCACAGCGGTGCAGGAGCAACAGTTGCCTTGGATTTCGGTGTGCGATTTTAGGGGCGAGGCATCTCCGATGTTACGCGCCTACAATGTGCGCAAATTGCCTTCGAATTTCCTTATAGACAGCAAAGGTAATATTATTGCTAAGGATATTTATAGCAACGCCTTAGCAAATAAATTGACCGAGATATTCAATCAATAATACCCCAAACAGAGTATGCACTATTTCGTATCGGATATACATCTCGGATCGGGAAACTCTACCGACTCTCGCCGTGTTGAACGCACCTTTCTCGACTTTTTGAAACAGATTGAGAACGATGCCGAAACACTCTTTCTTGTGGGTGATATATTCGATTTTTGGTTTGAGTACGGAGAGGTAGTCCCAAAGGGATTTACGCGCATTCTTGGTCGTTTGGCGGAGCTGAGTGATAGGGGCGTTCGCATAACTATGATTACGGGCAATCACGATATGTGGGTTGGCGACTATCTCGAAAAGGAGTGTGGCATAACGCTCTACACCAAACCGCAGACCTTCACTCTTGCCGACAAGACTCTCTTTGTGGCGCACGGCGATAATATGAATATCAAGGGGCAACCCGTTTTGCGATTGATGAATGCGATGTTCCGTTCGAAAGGTTTGCGAAAGGTTGCGTCGTGGTTGATTCATCCCGATCTCTTTTTGCGCTTCGGCAAGTGGTGGAGCAGCAAGTCGCGCAAGTCGCATGGCAATGTGCAGAGTCCGCAGGTGCTGAACCACCTTATCGAGTACGCTGCAAAGTATAGCAAGGGGCATGATGTGGACTATTTCATCTTTGGGCATCTGCACTATGCAGCCGATATTGTTGGTGCGCAACGCATACTCTTTATGGGCGATTGGTATTCGCAACCGAGTTACCTTTCACTCGACAATAGTGGCAAAATAGAATTAGTATATATAGAAAGCTAATGGCTAATGGCCACCGCCGCGATTAAGTGGAGAGCAGAGGTTGCTTGCAAACTATGCCGAAACGCAGCGGTGAAGACCAAAGGTCAATGGCTAAAAGCAAAAAATGTATGAAACAATACCTCGACCTCCTATCCCGCATCAAGAGAGAAGGTGCAGTCAAGACCGACCGCACGGGTACTGGTACAAAGTCTGTTTTCGGACACCAAATGCGCTTCGACCTCTCGCAAGGTTTTCCACTTCTGACCACAAAGAAGGTCTTTTTGAAGGGCATAATCCACGAATTGTTGTGGTTTTTGAATGGCGATACGAATATCAAGTATCTCGTCGATAACGGAGTGCATATTTGGGATAATGACGCCTACCGCTACTACAACGAGCTATGCGTGAAGAATGGGGTGTTGCCTGTGGCGATGGAGGAGTTCCTGCGTGCAGCGCAAGAGGGTGTTGATTCGCCGATTGAGGGGTATAAGTTTGGCGATTTGAACCATGTCTACGGCTATCAGTGGCGTTCGTGGCCACGCCCTAATGGCGAAACAATCGACCAGATACAACAGGCGGTAGACTTGATTAAGAACAATCCCGACTCGCGCCGTATTATCGTCTCGGCGTGGAATGTTGCCGATGTTGAGAAGATGGCTCTGCCACCGTGCCACACGCTCTTCCAGTTCTATGTTGCGGATGGCAAACTCTCGTGTATGCTCTACCAGCGCAGTGCAGACACATTCCTTGGCGTACCGTTCAATATCGCTTCGTATGCTCTGCTTACAATGATGATGGCACAGGTTTGTGGTTTGGAGGCTGGCGAGTTCGTGCATACTTTGGGCGATACACACCTCTATCTCAACCACTTGGAGCAGGTAGATGAGCAACTCTCGCGTACTCCGCGCACTTTGCCGACGATGCGCCTTAATCCCGATGTAAAGTCGATTTTCGACTTCAAGTATGAGGACTTCAAGTTGGAGGGCTATGATCCATATCCAACAATTAAGGCTCCTATGTCATTCTAAAATCGTTCTGACTGGTAAATTTTGCACTGCTCTTCGGATAACGAAATGCTCACATAGGTTTACTATGCTCCGCTTTCGTTCCCTCGTTTAGCACAAAATTTCCTCAGTCATTGACGATTTTTTAGGTTAATTTTAATAAAAAAAGCCAATGGCTGATAGCTAATGACTAAAAGCAAAATTTATGATTTCAATCATTGTTGCAATAGCCGAAAATGGCGTGATAGGCGATAAGAACGCCTTGCTTTGGAATATCAAGGAGGATATGCGTCGTTTTCGCACTACGACTACTGGACATCCTGTAATTATGGGGCGCAAGACCTTTGAGTCAATTGGTCGCCCTTTGCCAAAGCGTACAAATGTGGTTATAACTCGTGGCGACACAACCTTCGAGGGGTGTGAAGTTGCCCATTCGTTAGAGGAGGCGATAGCGATGTTCCCTGCCGAAGAGGAGATATTTATCATTGGCGGAGCGCAGATTTATGCGCAGGCTCTGCCGTTAGCGGATAGACTCTACCTGACCATTGTGCATAGCGATTATGAGGGTGACACATCATTCCCTGCCATCGATTATTCGGAGTGGCGTGAGGTTTATCGCGAGAAATTCGAGCGAGGCGAGGAGTATGATTCCCCATTCTCTTTTATAGATTTGGAAAGGGCTAACGGCTAATAAATAGCCAATAGCTTATAGCAAAAAAAAACGGACTGATTTTTCAGTCCGTTTTTCGCTTATTTCAACCACTCCGCAACCGAAGCGTCTGACGGCATTCGCAAGTCGCCTCGTGGCGAGAGCGATACCGAAACAACCTTCGGGCCATCGGGTGCTGCCGAACGCTTGAACTGCTGCGAGAAGAATCGGCGCAAGAACACCTTTAACCAGTGCGAAATCTCCTCCTCCGAAAACTCTCCGCAGAAGGCTCGACACGCCAAATACTCAATCTTTGCAGGCGAGAAACCATTGCGCAGGAAGTTGTAGATAAAGAAGTCGTGCAGTGCGTAAGGGCCTACCAAATCCTCGGTCTTTTGCGCTATATTGCCCTCGGTGTCAGCAGGGAGCAACTCTGGACTTACGGGAGTCGCCACAATATCGTGTAGCGTTGTGCGCACCTGCTCGTTCCCGTCGTTTTCGGCACACCACTCAACGAGCTTGCGCACCAAAGTCTTTGGTATCGAGCAGTTTACATTGTACATCGACATCGAATCGCCATTGTAGGTCGCCCAACCGAGTGCAGCCTCGCTCAAATCGCCCGTGCCGATGACTATGCCGTTTTCCTTGTTTGCCAAGTCCATAAGTATCTGCGTGCGCTCACGAGCCTGCGAGTTTTCGTATGCCGCACCACGCTCGTTGGCATCAAGTCCGATATCGGCAAAGTGCTGTTCGCAAGCCTTACGAATCGAAATCTCTCGTGTTGTGATACCCAACTCGCGCATCAATGTAAGAGCATTCTGGTAGGTGCGGTCGGTAGTGCCGAAGCCCGGCATCGTAACGCCGATAATCCCTTTGCGGTCGAGTCCGAGCGTGTCGAAAGTGGCTGCTGTTACCAACAATGCCAAGGTCGAATCCAGACCGCCCGAAATGCCGATAACTGCGCACTTGCAGTTGATGCTCGAAAGTCGTTGTGCCAAGCCTGCGCACTGAATAGTGAACGCCTCACGGCAACCCTCCGAGAGGTCGGCAGGGATAAATGGTGCAGGGTTAATCTCGCGCTCCAACTCGCTCTCAGGTTGTGCGATATCAATCTTTACGATATCGAAACGGTTGTCAAGGTTTATAAACGATGTGTGACGGCGGCGCTCGTTGAAGATATGCTCAACATCAATATCCGCAACCGTCAATCGTGCCTCGCGCACAAATCGCTCACGCGCAGCGATGATTTTGCCATTCTCGGCAATTATGCCATTACCCGTAAATACAAGGTCGGTTGAAGATTCGCCTACGCCCGCCGAGCAGTAGATATATCCGCACAATGCGCGAGCCGACTGCTGCTTGATAAGCGAACGCAAGTAGCTGTGTTTACCTAAAATCTCAGGCGTTGCAGAGAGGTTGAAGATAAGCGTTGCACCTGCTAATGCCATATCCGATGATGGCGGTGCAGGCACCCACAAATCCTCGCAAATCTCCACTCCGAAGCGTGTGCCGTGAACATCAAACAAGAGGTCTGTGCCGAAACGCACGCGCTGTCCGCAGATTGTAATCTCTGCATTGCGGATATCGCGCCCCTCCGAAAACCAGCGGCTCTCGTAGAACTCCGAGTAGTTTGGGATATAACTCTTTGGCACTATACCGCATATCTTGCCGTTGGCAATCACTACGGCGCAGTTGTATAGGTTGTTTTTGTAGTATATCGGCATTCCGATAATCGACACAATAGGTCGTGGTGTAGCGAGTAACTGCGCCAATGCCTCATCCCCAGCCTCGATAATTCTCGACTGCAAGAACAGGTCGCCACAAGTGTAACCCGTAAGCGAGAGTTCGGGGAATACCACCACACTCGCACCACGCTCCACCGCCTCGGCGGTCATCTTGTCTATCGCCTCTGCGTTGGCGTGGCAGTCGGCAATCTTCACCAGCGGAGTCGCCGCAGCTACCTTTACAAAACCGTATCTGTTGTTCATAATTGTATGTTTTAATGGCACTCAATGGCATTCGGGCTTCGCCCTTAATGGCAAGCGCAATCAAAGATTGCTGAATGGCATTGAATGGCAAAAATATTACTTTTTCCTCTTCTCTTCAATACGCGCTTTTGTCAAGGACTCCCTAAAACCTCCCTCACTGACAAAGCGTGAAATCTGTTTCTCAATATGTTTACGCAGTAAAACATCCTCTTGGTATAGCAATACAATCGCCATATTTGCAATTACCTCATCGTTCCTTGTTTCGGCTATCTCTAAAAAGAATTTAGAATCACGATGTTTCAAACCAAGTTCTCTCATAGCCTCAACCTCTTTCGAATTGGTTTCCCATATTCGCAAATTGCGAGTTCGCAGATAGTCGATATAG
>SUZQ01000076.1 GCA_015059875.1 Rikenellaceae bacterium
GAATTTGAAGAATTATGAAAAAGATATTTTTGAGCTATTCTGCTCCAGAGGTTGAAATTTACGAGGTAGCTGCCGAGCGCGGCTACGGCGATAGTGTTCTCTTGCCAGGCTTCGGCACGGAGGATGACGAGTTGGTGTACTAATTGTTACAATAGATAACGAAGAGAGGTCGGGCAAGTTTTTGTCCGACCTTTTTTTAGTGTTTTCGGATTTTGAGATTTTTTTGTATATTTGCGACAGATAAAAACTATAGATATGAAGATTAAACATCTCTCAATACTCGTATTGGCACTGCTTATCGCAGATCAAGCTCTCAAGATATGGGTTAAAACGAACTTCCATCTCGGTGAAGCGTTGGTTGTATTTCCAAATTGGTTTCAGTTGCTCTTTGTAGAGAATAATGGAGCTGCATTCGGTATGCAGATATCACAAGTTGGAAGTTTCGATTGGGGTAAACTCGCATTATCAATCTTCCGCATCCTGCTCGTTGGCGGTCTGTGCTACTACACCTACACCCTCTGCAAGCAGAAAGCTCCGACAGGTGTCGTCGTGGGATTGGCTCTAATTATTGCAGGTGCGTTCGGAAACATCATTGATAGCGCACTGTATGGTGTTATCTTCTCCGCCTCAACACCTGCGCAAATTGCCGAGTTTGGTGGCTCATACGCACCGTTTATGATGGGAAAGGTGGTGGATATGTTCTACTTCCCTCTCTTCCAATGGAGCAATCACCCCGCATGGCTTTCGTTCCTATTCGATTCGGAGGGTTACTTCTTCGGGCCTGTATTCAACCTTGCAGATGCATATATCTCGGTAGCCGTTGTCTACATGCTGATATTCCAATACAAATTCTTCAAATAGAGCCGATTGCGCAATGCTAAAGCCTATTCCATCCTTTATATATAGCAAGGCAAATCAGATATCGATGGTGCTTTTTGTGCCATTCTTTGCCTTGGTATTCATCAACCTCTACCGTCCGCTTGACTTCGACCGCATAGACGATAGTTTTTTGCGCGCCTTTGACATCTCTCGCGAGGCACGCGTACAGCTTATCGCCTTGATGATGGTGCTTGGAGGTATGGTTATCGCTGCCGCAAGCCGAATCCTGATGGGGCTATATGTCAAGCGCAACACGATGACATATATCGGATATATTATCTGGATATTTGGCGAGCTGTTGGCAATGGTGACAACTCTAACCCTCGCTACTCTCCTCACCGATACGACAAAGACAATAACAGAGCTATTTAAGAACTCATTTGTCAAGACATTCTTGATAGTCTTTATACCCTACGCGCTATGCTACATATACTTTATATGGCAGGAGAACCTGCGCGAACTGCGCTCCTTGCGCAAGCAGATTGAACGCGACGAAACAGTACTACAAAAAGCGTACATTCAAATTCTTGACGAGAAGGGCGAAATGCGACTCTCGATTCGTAGAGAACACCTTGTGCTGATAGAGTCGGCGGATAATTATGTTTGCGTTCACTACCTGAATGGCGACAAAACCAAAAAGACGATGGTGCGCAATACACTGAGCCGCGTAGCGGAACATCTTAAAGGCACAGGCATAGTTCGTTGCCATCGCTCCTATATGATAAATCTCGAACACGCCAAGATAATGCACCGCGACAAAGAGGGCGTATTTATCGAGCTTGGAATGGAGGGAATGCCCGATGTTCCGATATCAAGAACCTACGCCGACAATGTCAAAGAGTGGTTGTCAAATAGAGATTAATTTACAAGTGGTGGAATTTATGAGTAGTAAATTTCACCATATATTTTAATATTCTATCCCCTATAGGAATTTCACCCCTAAATAGTGTACTCTATACCTTAAATTTCGCAGTTTGAATATTGGACGCGATATTTGCGCCATCAACAATTACAATTCAAACTAAAAGAAGGATGAGACACTATCTTGATCGTCTGCAAGAGTCGATGATTGCCAAGTGGAACACAGCGGCTCTATCGGATTACAAAGGTGAAACTTTTACATTTGCAAACTTTGCAACCGAGATTGCGCGTCTGCACACAATATATCGAATAGCAGCCGTTGCACATGGTGACAAAATCGCACTCGCGGCTAAAAACAGTTCGCGCTGGGCGATGGCCTTTCTTGCCACAACAACATATCGCGCTGTAGCAGTTCCTATTCTTTGCGACTTTACCCCCGAAGCGATAACAAATCTTACGGCTCACTCCGATAGCATAATACTCTTCACCGAGCCTCGCATTTGGGAGGAGATGGAGGTTGAGAAGTTGCCTAATATTCGCGTTGTGGTAAATCTGGAGGACTACTCTATTCTCTATCTACGCGACGAGGCTATGCGTACAGCTATCGATGAGCAACTCTCGACTATACCAGCGGTGTACTCGGAGGATGTAAAGCACGATGTTGTAAACTACGGCTGTGGCGATCTCGATGACCTTGCGATTATCAACTACACATCGGGTACAACTTCACAACCAAAGGGTGTAATGCTCACTTCGCGCAATATTTCGGCAAATATCGACTTTGCGCTCAACAATATCGCTGTGGAGGATGGCGACAAGATTATATCGATGTTGCCTTTGGCGCACATGTACGGTATGGCATTCGAGTTTATCTACCCTATTTGCGGAGGTGGTCATGTCTATTTTCTCGGCAAAACACCAACCCCAACCCTGCTTATGCAGGCTTTGGCGGAGGTTAAGCCATATCTGCTTATTACCGTGCCTCTCGTTATCGAGAAGATATTTCGCGGTAAGATTATGCCTATTCTCGGCAAGCCTGCAATGCGCGTCTTGACAACTATTCCGGGCGTGAACAGCCTTATCTACGGCAAAGTGCGCAAGCAGTTGCTCACAACATTTGGAGGCAATCTCCGTTCGATTGTCCTCGGAGGTGCAGCCCTCAATCCAACAATCGAGAAGGTTATGCGCAAAGTGAAGTTGCCTTACACCGTAGGTTATGGTATGACCGAGTGCGCTCCGCTGCTATCCTACGCCCCTTGGCAATCGTTCAAAGCTGGATCATGCGGTCGCGCAGTAGATGGATTGGAGTTGCGTATAGACTCGGATGATCCTCAGAAAAAGGTAGGAGAGATTCAGGCAAAGGGCCCAAATGTGATGATTGGATACTACAAGAACGAGGAGGCGACAAAGGCGGCATTCACAGAGGATGGCTTCTTGCGCACGGGCGATTTGGGCATCATCGACAAGAGCAACAATGTCTTTATTCGTGGTCGCAGTAAGTGTATGATTCTCACCGCCAATGGTCAAAACATATACCCTGAAGAGGTCGAGGCGATACTGAACACAATGCCTCATGTTGCCGAGTCGCTTATCGTAGAGCGTAATAAACATTTAGTCGCATTAGTTGCCCTCACAGCCGAAGATTTGGCCCTTGATGAGGCTACTATAAACGAGGCGTTGGAGCAGTCGCGCGTGGAGGCAAATCTTTTGCTGCCTGCCTATAGCCAGATTACCAGAATCGAGGTTGTTCGCGAGGGCTTTGCTCACACTCCAAAGCACTCTATAAAGCGTTTCCTCTACAAATAATAGCGCATACCCCATCTTAAAATAGTGATTTTTTCTCATTGAAGGGCATCCGACAAAGTTATTCGCGATGCCCTTTTGCTCTATTTTGCCATAATTCTGCACTTCGCATTTTGTATTGTGAATTATTTTTTGTATCTTTGGTGCGGTATATAGATTTGACCGTAGAAGAAGATGGCAAGCAAAGAGATTATAGAGGCTTTAGTAGCGGATGTGGAGCGATTGATGAAGTTGCACGATGGTGCAATGAGCGAGGTCGCAGCATTGCGCGCAAAGAGCGAGGAGCAGAGTGTAAAGATTCGCACATTGCAGGAGCAGCTCAAGGAGGCAAAGGCTCAAGCAGCAAAGGCCTCGTTGCAGGAGGCCATCAACGGTAGCGTGTCGAACAAAGCGGCAGCACGCGCCCATGTCAATCGATTATTGCGGGAGGTTGACAAGTGTATTACAATGGTGTCAAATCGAATATAATATTTTTTTGAACTATGAGCGAGCGACCACTGAACATAAAGTTGGATATTGCAGGCAACCCTTACGAGATGACTATCGATGCTCGTAACGAGGAGGTGTATCGTCTGGCAGCACGCGAAATAAATAATCGTCTATCTATCGCGCAGAGGTCGCGTGTCGACGGTTTTGGAGTGCAGGATTATCTGGCTATTGTGGCGGTAGATTTGATGATATCAAATATTCGCTTGGAGCGCAAAAATGATGTCGAGGAGGGCGATTTGAAGACTCTTTCGGAGTTGGCAGAGCGACTTTCGCGCCACCTTGAGAAGTAATTTGTCGGAGTTGCCCGATTTTAAGCAACAATGGTTCTTTACACATAGAGAAGGAGAAGCCATCACAAGATGGCACTAAAAAAAATCATTGACAAGGCTCTTGCCAATAGGATATTTCGCCATTTGGCAAGAGTGATTTCAAGGCTTGCGAGGTGAGGAACGCGCAGCATACTTGGCGTATGTGAGCAGTTCCGAATCCGATGCGTAACTGACGACGCGGAACGAGAGCAGAGAGAGCTTGCGCTTTCTGCCGAGTCGCAAGGAAGAAAAGCCCTCGAAGAGGGATTAACGCAGAAATCACCCTACCAATAACGCGAATTTTTCGCCATTTGGCAAGAGTGATTTCAAGGCCTGCGAGGTGAGGAACGCGCAGCATACTTGGCGTATGTGAGCAGTTCCGAATCCGATGCATAACGAAGAAATCACTTTGCCAAATGACGAAATCCCGCATAGATTCCTTTCATTACTTTGCGAAACTGAACACTTTTTATATTGGGGTGTACTCCGTTATTCAAAATCAGGCCTTGTAGCCCGTAAGGGTGAGTACTTCGGTACCGGTGGAAGATTGCGATTTTTGGGGAGCCTCACAAATGACGATTCTACAGCTTCGTCAAACATAGTAAAGGAATTCCTATGCGGCTTTTTTTTATAATTAGGAATAAGGATAAAATATAAGATAACTACTTTTATTAACATTAATATTATACACGAAAGAGGACTATGGAGATTACAATTATTCTTGCTATCGCGGCAGTTGTCTCAGCGGTTGTCGGAGGTGCTACATACTACGGAGTGAAAACCCGTGCCAAGGCTATCATCGACAAGGCGGAGCACGACGGCGAGATGCTGAAAAAGGAGAAAGAGATTCAGGCAAAGGAGCGTTTTATGCAGCTTAAGAGCGAGCATGACCGCCATGTAAACGAGAGAAATCAGAAACTCAACCAGAGCGAGCAGCGCGCAAAGCAGCTTGAGAATCAGTTGCACAATCAGCAGCGCGATTTGGAGCGCAAGATGGCTGACAATGACCGTCTGAAGGAGAAGATGGAGGGACAGATTCAGTCGCTTGAGGAGCGCAAAGCTGAGTTGGCACAGCTTATGAGCGAGCAGAATGCACGCCTTGAGCAAATTTCGGGTATCAGTTCGGAGGAGGCAAAGAGCATCCTTATTGAGAATATGAAGGAGGAGGCAAAGAGCGAGGCTCAGGCCTACATCAACGAGACTGTCGAGGAGGCAAAACTCACCGCTACAAAGGAGGCAAAGCGTATTATCGTAGCTTCGATTCAGCGCGTTGCAACCGAGACTGCAATTGAGAATGCTGTAACGGTATTCAATATTGAATCTGACGAGGTTAAGGGCCGCATCATTGGTCGTGAAGGTCGAAATATCCGCGCACTCGAGGCTGCTACGGGAGTGGAGATTATCGTTGATGACACACCTGAGGCTATTATCTTGAGTTGCTTCGATCCTGTACGCCGCGAGATTGCTCGTTTGGCTCTGCACCAGCTTGTAACCGATGGTCGTATCCACCCTGCTCGAATCGAGGAGGTGGTAGCAAAGGTTAAGAAGCAGATTGAGGAGGAGATTGTAGAGGTTGGAAAGCGCACAGCAATTGACCTCGGTATTCACGGCTTGCATCCAGAGTTGATTCGTCTTATCGGTAAGATGAAGTATCGCTCGTCATACGGTCAGAACCTCTTGCAGCACGCACGCGAGACTGCAAACTTGGCAGGTATTATGGCAGCGGAGTTAGGACTCAATCCAAAGACCGCGCGTCGTGCTGGTCTGTTGCACGATGTTGGTAAGGTGCCTGATGATGAGCCAGAGTTGCCACACGCAATTATCGGTATGAATCTCGCCGAGAAGTATAAGGAGAAGGCTGATGTATGCAACGCCATTGGAGCTCACCACGACGAGGTGGAGATGAACTCAATGATTGCACCTATTATTCAGGTGTGCGATGCTATTTCGGGAGCTCGCCCAGGTGCGCGTCGCGAGGTTATCGAGTCGTACATCAAGCGTCTGAAGGAGATGGAGGGCATCGCTCTCTCATATCCAGGCGTGGTTAAGACCTACGCTATTCAGGCAGGTCGTGAGCTTCGCGTAATCGTGGGTGCAGATAAACTTTCGGACGCCGAAAGCGAGAGCCTGTCGCACGATATCGCAAAGAAGATTCAGGACGAGATGACCTACCCTGGACAAGTGAAGATTACTGTAATTCGCGAAACCCGCGCAGTAAGTTACGCGAAATAACTAACACAACTTACAATACGATTAAAGACCTCATAATGAGGTCTTTTTTTGTGCCTGGGGTCAGAATAGGATGGGACTTATAAGACCTATATGGCAAATGGGACAAATGGGAATATCACCCATTTTGCACTAATCCTATTGAACCCTATATAATATATATAGGTAGCCGTAAGCGTAACTTACAACTAAAAATAGTTTTTAAGCAGATGAGAGCAAGGCGCATAAGAAATCTGCTTGCGCAGCATACTTGGCGTATGTGAATGAGGAGATTATCGAGGTGCAACGCAACGATTGCTGCTTAAAAAATGATTTTAAGCAGATGAGAGCAAGGCACATAAGAAATCCGCTTGCGCAGCATACTAAGCGTATGTGAGCAAGCGGATTATCGAAATGCTACGCCGTCAATAAAAAAACAGAATTGAGCGAGGGAATTTCGTGCCAAGCAAAACGGTACCAAGAGTAAAAATTGATTTTAAGGAGGTAGTTGCAACGCCGTCAATAAAAAAAGAACAGAGCGCATACTAAGCGTATGTGCTCTGCTCTTTTTTTATTGAATACAAGGAAGCAAATGCCCCTTAAAATCAATTTTTTACTTGTTGTACTCCTTCATAACCGAGATAAGGTTAAGAACCTTGTTCGAGTAACCCCACTCGTTGTCATACCAAGAAACAACCTTAACGAAAGTATCAGTCAAAGCGATACCAGCCTTAGCGTCGAAGATCGAAGTACGAGCGTCGCCAAGGAAGTCAGACGATACAACATCCTCCTCAGTGTAACCGAGAACGCCTGCCAACTCACCCTCCGAAGCAGCCTTCATTGCAGCGCAGATCTCTGCGTATGTTGCAGGCTTAGCGAGGTTTACAGTGAGGTCAACAACCGATACATCGAGAGTAGGAA
>SUZQ01000077.1 GCA_015059875.1 Rikenellaceae bacterium
AATCAAGCAAAACCCTTTGAAACATCGTTTCAGAGGGTTTTTCATTTGTTGTCGGTTGGTATCGCTCCGACTTCGTGGAGCCCCTACCCGACATAGCCCGAACCTCGAAGTGTCCCTCCGAATATCCACCGTGAAAATAAGGGACACTTACTCCGAAATAAGGGGACACTTTGGACTTTGGGGCAATTTGGCAGCGACTATCTGCGCCTTACACAGCAAGTGGCGGAGAGTTGCACCGACCACGACCTCTCGGCTGGCAGTATGGTTATCGGCACTTCGGCATTGGCGCAGTATGAAATTGATGGAGCGGTGGGTATGTATAGCGGTATTTTCAATAATCCGTTTATGATTTGGGGCAAGTACAAGCGAGGATTGTTTAAGACTACGCTAAGTGTGTCGTTCCAATTCCACCATACCCAGATGGATGGTGCTCACGCCGCGAAATTCCTTGACACTTTGCAGCGAGAGATTGAAGGACTAAAGGAGTAGTTGATTTTGCGAAATCGGAACGACGGGAGAGCCGACAGCCGTATTAATGCGTGGATTTTCGGGCACTCGCACGCTAACATAGATGCAACAATCGGCAACACTCGCATTGTCTGCAACCAACTCGGCTATGTTTACTACCGAGAGAATCTCGCCGGCTTCGGTGGCGGAAAGTTTATTGAGGTGTAGAAATAATGCTATGATACCCTGCAAAAGTTGCAATTGTTTTCACATTTTTGCAGGGTGTCGGCATATTCCCATACGCTGCAGTCCTTCTCATTCCCACAACTTACCGAATGAAAACGCCACAACTTACCGAATAAAATCGCCACAAATACCCGAATTTTGCTCATTTTCTACGAACATATATTAAATAGATAGTTTACTACCTCAATCCTAACTTTTGGGAATGTAACAAGGACAAATCGCTGTAATTCAGATTGCTCGTTTATAAAAAAAGTGGGTGGCCGCAATGGGAGGGGGTATGTTAGTTGTGCATATACTCCCCGCAGCACACAGTAACCGTTTTTGCTCCCTGCCACAAACAACGAGGGTGGCTTGTTTTGCAACAGCCACCCTCCTATTATAAAACCCTGCGCGGGTCGATTATATCAATGAAAAGAGTACGAATACCCAGTGAGCAATAAACGCTGCTACCAAACCACCAATGGTGTGTGCCAAGATAGCCTTCGATGTAAGCTCGCGGTAACCGAGTGAGTCGAGCATTGCAGTGTGAGTACTCAGGTAACCGCTCCAGCACATACCGATTGCAGTAAATACTGCGATAGCGTTACCATCGGCCCAACCCTCGGCAACGAATGTAGGAACGAGGCTCAAAGCTGCACCTACAGCACCCAACGCTGTGATGGGGAATGCCACCAAGTGGGGATCAGCAAAGCCGAACAACCAATCGAATATGAAGTTGATCTTGCCAGCCAACCAAGGCAAAAGCTCAACGCCCTCGTATGCCTTACCTGTGTAAACGCCGCCCTCACCGGCACCGAAGGTAAGCATCATAACGAATGTCGAGATGATAAGCACACCCGGGATGATTGACAAACCAACGTCAACACCTGTCTTACCACCGTCGAGCAATGAGTTAAGGATGCGGATGAAGAGTGACTTCTCCTCGACCTGCTCCTCCTTCTCCT
The DNA here is from genome assembly GCA_015059875.1 of Rikenellaceae bacterium. Lineage (GTDB taxonomy): Bacteria > Bacteroidota > Bacteroidia > Bacteroidales > Rikenellaceae > Alistipes. The sequence continues at coordinate 1,638 of SUZQ01000077.1, forward strand.
CCTCGAGCGATACATCGCAAGCGTTCTCCTCGGCATACGCGGGATATGCTTTAAGGATAAAACGCTGCATAAGGCGAGTCGATACGACGCAACCGCACATAGCACCAAAGAAACCAATCAACGGAGCGGCAAAGAAGCCCTGACCCATCATAAAGACGATAACGAGTAAGCCCATACCGAATGCAGTACCGAAGTTTGTAAGCGAAATGAACTGATACTTCTTAAAGTAGCTGCTGAATCGCTTGTCCTGTGCCAACGAGATGATGGCAGGATTGTCAGAGAGGAATGTCATAACGGCACCCAATGACGCTACGCCCGGCAAATTGAAGATGGGGCCCATCAAGGGACGGAGCAACTTCTCGAGAAGGTTTACAACGCCAAACTCGACGAAGATTCTACCCAGCGCACCGGTTACAACGCATACCGCCATCAAGAAGAATACGGTATTCAACAATAGATCGTGGGCTGTAGCCATAATGGTCTGCAACATAGGTGCAAGACCCATAACATAACCCAAGTAGCCGAAGATGACTACGATAACGGCAAGGCAGATGATGCCGCTTTTTGTACTGCTTTTCTTTTGAGCCATTTTATTTTACAATTTTTTTAGTGAGCGAAACAATGTCGATCTTCCACTTCAAACCTACCGAGAAGAGCTGCTGCTCGGGAAGAAGTGCACCTGCGGGGTTGCCGTTCTCGCCAAAGGTGTGGCAGTAGGTAGCGTGAAGACGTATCGAACGGCTATTCTTCAAGGGGTAGAACTCCAAACCCGCACCTACGCGAGTGATGTCTGTGCCGGGCAATACGCACATATCGCCTGCAACATCGCTGTTATTTACATCGTAGGTGGCCTTTGCGAAGAGGTTTACGCGATCCTTGATGTTGTAGGCGAACTCACCCATCACCGAGAAATCCTTAAACAGGAAGCTGTGACCTTCGACTGCGCGGTTCATAACATCGAGCTGCAATTTTGCATTGCGGCCGAAGAGGAACTCGTTACCTAAAGTTACATAATATACGAACTCGCCCGGCATATACTCCATCATATTGAGTGAGTAGATGCTGTTGAACCAGTTGTGCGAGCCGAACCACATAAGGTTATAGGCGAACATATTCTTTGCATCGGCTGCGCGGAAGGGACTCTGGCACACCTGCGCCATAATCTTATCGCGGCCGTCGGTTGTAGCGTAGGTCGCGCTGACGCCAAACTGATAGCAGGCGATGTTGTTCCAATACTCCGAGCAGAAGTAGAGGTCGATAGGCGCGTGGTCGTACTCGTAACCACCAATACCTACCACCTGCTTACCACCCGAAAAGCTCCAGTGCTGGTTGGGAGTGGTGTAGGTAAGATATACCCAGTCGGTAGCATCGAAGAAACTCTGATTGGCGTGTGCCTTGTTAAGTCGCTGACGGTAAGAGTATGAGAACGACTTGCTGATATTACCCGAGAGGATAATGTTCAGGTACTTACCCTTGAAACCGGTGTTTGAGTTGATTGCCTCGCCATCGACGTAGTCGCCCTGATAGTCGAAACGCACCTCGGCTTGAATGTTGATGGGATTTTTTGTCATTTCCTGTGCCGACAACGACGTGCAAAAGAGTGTTGTTGCAAGCAACGTAAAAAGGAGTTTCTTCATAATTTAATAGTTGAGTTTTGTCTCAATTGTCTGTTTGCTCTAAAAATCGGTGCAAAGATAACACTTTCTGTTAATTATGTGAGAATTACGGCCGTTCTTTTACTAAAAATAGATGTTTCGATTAATAATCCTAATTTGATAGACTCCGTTGAACGACTCCACAATCGCACCTATCGCGCCGCTGCGGTCGGGAATCTTCTCTTTGGCGTAGCTGCATCCGCCCTCTATACGCAGGATGATGGAGTTGCCATCGTTGTCGTATAATATGCGTTCGGTGGTGATTGGCTCTCCGCTTTCGGGATCGGTTTCGCACCACGCAAGTCCTGCCTGATCGCCAAAGTTTACGTCCTCGAGCAAGACGAAATTTCCGATGTGGCGAGGCTCGATGTCTGAAATGCTGATACGCTCAGGCTCAATGCTTTGTGCAGATGAGCGGTCAACGAGAAAGTATCGGTCGAAATCCTCTTCTGCTATGCGGTCAACAACGTATTCTGCAGTGGGTTGCGCACCCAGAACCAGACTCCCGCCAAAGTCGCCCAGAGCGAGCGAAGTGCAGTGAACCACAATGCGCGCTCCGATGGGAAACACTATGGCCGTATGGCGCGAATCGACCGAGAGCTCAATGCCGCCACTTTGGTCGCAAAGGGATTTGGCGAGATAGCACTCCTCGGCAACCGACCCTATAAAGTCCCAGGCGGAATACCAATCTGGCCTACCGCATCGAAAAAATGTACCGCTTGCGGAGCGTGTGCCCGCCTCTGCCCAACGGGTGCCATAGACCCCGTCTCGCCAAAGGGCGTGGACAAAACGAAGTGTATCAAGTGTGGTCGTTGTATCGTGGTCTGCCCAGCAAAAGCCCGCCGTTTCTACGGCATAAAATACTCCCTTGCAGCTGCTCGTTTCAACTCTGCCTTCGCCGCCCGCCGAGCAAACGAAATGTGGTTTGCGGAGTAGTGTGGCGAGAAAATTGGATGTGGCAAAGTAAAAACAGAGCAATATGAAAAAGATTGTGATTGTGGATGGTGGTCCGCGAAAGAATATGAATACAGCGCAGCTGTTGCAGCGATTTGCCGAGGGCGCAAAGTCGGTCGGCGAGGATGTTGAGATTAAAACCGTGCGACTCTATAACCTTGACTATAAGGGTTGTATGGCGTGTATGGCGTGCAAGCTTAAAGGTAAGGCGTCGAACATCTGCCGCTTTCGGGATGCGCTCTCGCCTCTCTTGGACGAGATCGCCGAGGCGGACGGCTTAGTATTAGGCTCGCCCATATATTTCGGCGAGGTAACGGGTAAGATGCGTGCCTTTTTGGAGCGTCTGGCGTTCCCGTGGCTCTCGTACAATGATTACAGCCTAACCGCGCCAAAGCGTATGCCTGTGGTGCTTGTCGAGACGATGAACGGCACGCCCGAGCGCAACAATAGCAACCATTTCGGCACGATGGAGTGGTGCCTTACAACAGCCCTCGGCGAGCCTGAACGCATCATCGGCTACAACACCTGCCAGGTGGCGAAATACGGCAATTACGAACTCGGCAGCTTCTCCGAGGAGGCAAAGCACGCTTGGCGCGACGAGCATTGGGAGGAGGATTTACAACGAGCCTACGATGCTGGCCGCAAGATGGCGGAGCAGTAAAAGGTTGTAGTTTGGAGATAGAGAGAAAAAGTTTCGGCTTTTTCTCTCTTTTTATTGCCGATGTCAGAAGTTGTCAAAACTATGGGGTTACTTTGTCGCAAAGTAACCCTTGATTATATTTGTTATGTCACTTTGGGATTGGCTGCTTGCAGCGTGGATTTATGAGGAGCTGTTCGATGACGACACGGACAACACCTCGCACGACAACACTCGCGACTACGATTCGTCATACGACTACGATGATTATGCAGAGGATTATTGATGCAAATAGTGTATGTTTTATATAAATACATTCTTTCGAATTGAAATAGTTATTAACTTTGTGTAGGAAAAATAAAGAATATAAAATCTAAACTTATTTAATGTCCATTGTAACCTCAAATAAATTATGAATATTGGAATCCAATTTGAGCAAGAGTGCATCAAACGACTTAAACATTAGGTTTTGAAAATGTTATGGGCACCCCAATAAATGATTACGGTGCTGATATTGTTGCCTTTTACAACAATGATAAATATATTTTTCAATGCAAATACCACAAGCGTAAACAGGGTGTATCTTCCATACAAGAAGTTTTAGCCGCAAAATTATACTACGATGCACACAAATGTGTCGTTATATCGCATATTGGGTTTACTAAGCAAGCGTATAATTTAGCAGCACCCAACCGTGTTATATTGTTAGATTCACCCAAGTTATTTTCTAGTAAAAATATTGCGGATCTATTAGAAGGTTTTATAGCAAAAACGGACTATGTAGAGTGTGAAAATACAACCATTTTATCTTCATACGAAGAAATTAAAACGAAACTTGGGAGAACACCGACTTTATCGGATCTAGATAAAACATTAAGATATAAAATTAATAGGTATTATAAAAATTACACTACTTTCTTGCTAAGTATAGGTGATAGCAAGCATAGGTCTAAACCCTCTAACGAACAATTGAAATCAGAATATCTTCGAATTCGCAATCTTTTAGGGAAAACCCCATCTGCTAAAGAGATAAAATATTGGGCTTTAATCCCGTATAATTCATTTCATCAGTATCCTTTAACGCAATTACAAAAAGAGTGTGGGGACATCCCCTTATGTGATAGGAGCGTCTCGAAAGAAGAGCTGATACAAGAATATTTAGAATTAAAAAAACAATTAGGGCATTTCCCAACAGGAAAGGAAATAGACAAATTAGGGAAACATAAATCTCATCAATATAGAAGAAAATTCGGATCTCTTGAACAATTTTACAAATTACCACAAGTTAATGTCCCTCAAAAAATCGCATTGACCTCTCTAGAAATAGAAGTAATATATACACTACTCGATCTTTGCCTTGAATTAAAACATGAAAATTTATCATATCAAGTATTAAGAGAACTTTCGCTAGGCCGCAAAAAGATTTTAACAACAAACCTAATAGAATCTAGGTTCGGGAGTTTTTCTACATTTACTGAAAATGTGAAAAGTAATCATCATTCGACACGACTAAAAAAACAATTAATGGAAATAATTCAATCATACATAAATAGGACACTATAACCTATGCTTGCCTACACCTACATATCCCCCGGCAAGTTCGAGTTGATCGACAAGCAAAGATAGAGTGATAATTGTGTTATGATTAACCACCTACTACAACCATTGGTTTGCGAGCGTTTTTTGACGAATGCGCGGTATCGGGAGAGGCATTTGCGAGTGGTGAATGCGCTACCCGAGAGGCGTGTTATGGGACTTCATTCGCCCGAGATTAAGCAGGTCGCAAAGCAACTTTCACGCGAGGGTGGCGAGGTTGTTATGCCCGATGGAACGCGTCGTTTTTGCGCTAATGGAGCCGAGGTAATTCGTGCGTTTGAGGCTGTGCCGAGCGAGAACCTTTGCTACGAGGAGACCGTAATATGGGGCTATCTTATCAACCTCGAAAAGTGTTCGTTGGATGAGCGTTTGGCAATGCTCGGTCGCTATGTGCCCGTGCTGGATAATTGGGCGGTGTGCGACTCCTACTGCGCTCACGCAAAGTGGATGGCGCGTGCTGATAAGGAGGCTCTGTGGGCGTTTTTGGAGCGTTGGTTTGACTCCGAGCGCGAGTTTGAGGTGCGTTTTGCGGTGGTTGTGGCGATGTGTTATTTTCTCAATGAAGAGTGGCTCGACAAGGTTTTTGAGCGTATCAACGGGCTCGATTTCGGGCGCATAAAGTCAAAGTATAAAACCATCAAAGGCAAACCAAAAGTGGCGCAACAAGGCACGGTGCAGGGCGCGGAGCCGTACTATGTGCGGATGGGCGTTGCGTGGCTATTAGCGACTGCGTTGGCGAAGTTCCCCGATGCAACGAGGGCGTTTGTCCACTCGTCAAACCTGCCTGCTGATGTGGTAAAACTCTATATCCGCAAAGCCCGCGAGTCGTTCCGCACACGCACGGTCGAGGCGGTGTGATT
>SUZQ01000009.1 GCA_015059875.1 Rikenellaceae bacterium
ATACCCATCGAGGTCTCAACCTTTGACGATACACCGAGGAATGGGCAGATGCCGAGGAACTGTGCAAGTACGACATTATTTACGAATATCGAACCGATGATAATTGCAAAATATGTTGTCTCCATACTCCTATTTCTTTAAGAATTTGTTGAACAATACCATCAAGAATCCCAGCACTAAGAACGCACCAGGAGCCAAGACAAATACCAAAGGCATATAGTCGGCACAACCGAGGTCGAAGCCGAAGATTGCACCACTACCCAACACCTCGCGCACAGCACCAATAACGGTCAGCGAGAGGGTAAAGCCCAAGCCGATACCTACGCCATCGAGAGCCGAGTCGAGTGCGCCATTCTTCGATGCGAATGCCTCGGCACGACCGAGAATAATGCAGTTTACCACGATCAGCGGAATAAAGACTCCGAGCGATGCGTACAACGAAGGGATAAACGCCTCCATCAACATCTGAATCACGGTTACGAACGATGCAATCACAACGATAAACGCAGGGATACGCACCTTATCGGGAATAAGGTTCTTAATGAGCGAAATCACGATATTCGACATAATCAACACCGCCATTGTCGCCACACCCATACCAAAACCATTCTCTGCCGAGGTAGTTGTACCGAGTGTAGGACACATACCGAGAACCAACACAAAAGTAGGGTTCTCCTTAATCACGCCACGCCAAGTGAGGAGCAGCTTATCCTTCAAGAACATTGTTACTTTGTTTGCCATAGTTACTCCTTTCCTCTTTTAGGCTCGAAGTTTCCGTGATTGGAAGCCTCGCCACCGTTAGTTTTTGATGCACCTGTGGTTGCCTGAACTTCATTCTGCCAGCCCGCAGCAACCTTAAATACCGCGTACGCGCGCGCAACAGCCTCGGCGTATGCACGCGACGAAATTGTAGCCGCAGTCAAAGCATCGACATCGCCACCATCTTTCTTAACGGTAAGGTTGATTTTCGGTGCCTCCTTGCCCTGCACGCTCGCCAAGAGAGGGTTGCCCTCCTCGGTCATCTTCGCGCCCAAACCAGGGGTTTCGGCCTGCTCCAAGACATTTACATTCAAGATAGTACCCTTTGTGTCGAAGCCGACCATCAGGCGTACCAAGCCACTAAAACCATTTTTTGTCTGCGACTCAATGGCGTAGCCTACAACCTCGCCACCCTTTGTTGCCTTGTGTGCGATAATAAGCAACTCGTCAGCCGTATGCTCGCTCTTCTCGGTAGCATCAAACTCTGGCAACACCTGCTGCAACGCCGCCTTAACAGCCGCCTCCTTCGCAGCGCGGATAGGCTCCTCGGTAATCATATTTACCACGCCCACACAAGCAGCCGAGATAAAGGTGATACAGAAAAGCACCAAGACCATATTTTTCAATGAACTCTCCATACTCTCCTCCTACTTTTTAGAGCCAAAACGGCGTGGTTTAACATACTTATTGATAAGAGGTACAACGCTATTCATAATAAGGATAGCGAAAGACATACCCTCAGGATATGCGCCCCACAGACGAATAGTCATAGTCAAAGCACCGATGCCGATACCGTAGATGACCATACCCCACGGGGTCATAGGCGAGGTAACATAGTCGGTAGCCATAAAGACTGCACCCAGCACCGCGCCACCTGCGATAAGGTGGAACAGAGCGAAGTTCGACACAAGGTGTGGAGTGTCAAACGACACTGCGCCATAGATAGCAGCGAATACCGCCATAGTGCCGAGAATTGCCACCGGAATATGCCAAGTGATAACTCGGCGTACCAAGAGGTAAGCAAAGCCGAGCAGCAACGCCAAAGTTGCAACCTCACCAAACGAGCCTGCCATATTTCCCGTAAACATTCCGAGGACATCGTGCTCTGCGAAGTTCAACAAGCCCGCCTTTGCTGCTGCGAGTGGTGTAGCGCCCGAGTAGGCATCGGCAAAGCCCTCGGTCGAAGGCATTGCAAAGGATGTCATCTGCACCGGATAAGCAATCAAGAGGAATACACGCGCCACGATAGCGGGGTTGAATGGGTTTTTGCCAAGACCGCCGAAAGGCATCTTTGCAACACCAATTGCGACAAGTGCGCCAACTGCCACAATCCACAACGGAATGTTAGCTGGCATATTCATCGCCAACAACAAGCCCGTAACCACAGCCGAGAGGTTTGTTACGGTCTGCTTGCCGCGCACCAAGAATTTCTGAATCAACGCTTCGAAAAGCACACAGCAGCCAATCGAAACCGCTGTGATTGCCAACACGCCCCAGCCATAGACATAGACCGACACCGCCAACGCAGGCATAAGTGCGATAATCACATCGCCCATCAATCGCGTTGTCGAGAGTGGCCCGTGAACATGGGGAGCCGAAGCTACAATAGTTCTGTTTGCCATATCTTTTTCTCCTTTATTTCTTTGCGTTACGAGCGCGGATAATACCCATTACGGTCTGCTTGCCGAGGCGTACATAGTCGAGCAATGCGATGTTTGCAGGACATGTGAATTGGCAGCAACCACACTCAATACAACTTGTAATATCACTCTTCTCCATCGCATCCCAAGCCTTCTTCTTCGACTGCTTTGCGAGGAGGTAAGGCTCCAAGCCCATAGGGCATGCCTCGATACACTTTGCGCACTTGATACAAGCCGAAGGCTCGCCACGAAGTGCCTCCTTTCCGCTGATTACGGTGATACCCGAACAACCCTTCATCACGGGCGACTGCAAGTTCGACAGCGGGCGTCCCATCATAGGGCCTCCGTTCAAAACGCGGTTATCGCCCTCAGGCAGACCGCCACACTTCTCGATAAGTGCCGAAACTGGTGTTCCGAAGCGAGTGAGCAAGTTCTTTGTATCCTTAATACTCTTGCCCGTAACAGTCACTACGCGCTGAACAAGAGGCTTATTCTTCTGCACAGCCTCGTAGACTGCCACAGCTGTCGAAGCATTGCAAACCACTGCACCAACATCAATCGGAAGTGCTGGTGGAGCAGGAACTTCGCGACCAGTTACGGCTGCGATAAGCTGCTTCTCGCCACCCTGCGGATACATGGTTTTAAGAGGTCTAACCTCGATGCCGTTGTAGCTCTTTGCCAACTCTTTGAGGTGCTTGATTGCGTCAGGTTTGTTGTTCTCAACGCCAATTACAGCCTTCTCAACCGACACCGCCTTCATCAAAATCGAAGTACCTACGAGCAACTCCTCGCCACGCTCCAACATTGTGCGGTAGTCCGAGGTGAGATAAGGCTCACACTCTACGCCGTTGATAATCAATATCTCAGCCCTCTTGCCCTCAGGGATAGAGAGTTTCACATGGGTTGGGAATGTTGCGCCACCCATACCTACGATACCTGCCTCCTTGATACGGGCGATAATCTCGGCAGACGAGAGGTTGCACTCCTTAACGAGATCAGTCGAGAGGTCGATACCCTCTGCCCACTCGTCGCCCTCGCGCTTGATGGTAATCATCATCTGGCGCAAGCCCTGACCATTTGGTTGCAAATCAACCGCAGTCACTGTACCCGAAATCGGAGCGTGGATATTTGCCGACATAAATCCCGTAGCCTCGGCAATCTTATCGCCCACCTTCACCGCATCGCCCTTCTTAACGAGAGCCGTAGCAGGCGCTCCGATATGCTGTGCAAGCGGAATAGTCACTGTGTCGGGCAACTCCATCGTTTCAATCGCCTTCGACTTACTCCACTTCTTATTGTCTGACGGATGCACTCCGCCAATTGGAAAAGTTTTCATATTCTTTTTAGCTTTTAGCCATTAGCTATTAGCCATTGGCTTTTAAGGTATTTTATTTTTTTTAGTTTTCCGTTTTCCGTTCTCCGTTTTCCGTTTTTGGAGGGAGTGGTGCAAGACCGACCATCTTAATAGCTCCCGTAGGACACTCGGCTACGCACTTACGGCACAAACGGCACTTTGTAGAGTCGATAAACGCCAAGTTGTTTTCGATGGTAATAGCACCGAACTCGCAAACTTTCAAGCACTTGCCACAACCAATACACCCCGCCTTACAAGCCTTCATAGTTACAGGGCCCTTGTCCTTCGATACGCACGACACATAGATCGCACGATTCTTTGGCCACTTCTTGCGCAACTCGATAACGCCCTTCGGACATGCCGCTACGCAAGCACCGCAAGCGGTACACTTGTCGGCATCGACCTCTGCCAAGCCAGTTCCTGGATTGATGTGGATTGCATCGAATGCACACGCCTCAACGCAGTCGCCATAGCCCAAGCAGCCGTGAGCGCAGTCGGTTTCGCCCTTGTAAACCCCCGCAGCGATAGCGCAAGACTTTGTACCTGCATAGGTCGAAGTGCGCGGACGCTTCTCGCAAGTACCACCGCAACGCACGGTTGCAACTTGTGGCTCCTTAACGGGTGCGGTCTTACCAAGATAGTCGGCAATGGACTTCATACAGTCGCCACCACCAACCGAACAATAGAGAGACGAGATATCCTCCTGCTCGACCAACGCAGTAGCCAAACCACGACAACCTGGAAAACCGCAACCGCCACAATTTGCACCCGGCAGCATCTTCTCAACATCGTCAATGCGAGGATCCTCCTCAACCTTAAACTTCTGCGACACGAAGTAGAGGACAATAGCCGCTACCAAACCAATGACGCAGAGAGGAACGATTGTGTAAAATAATGACATCATCTCTTTTACCTTATATTTTGTTAATTGTAAATACTACTTTTCTTGATATTCTATTGTGAAATATAGCAAGTATTGCGTAATAGAGAGCCGTACAACCCAATGCGAAGAGTGCTGCAACGCCCTCGTTACAACCCAAAGCAATCGCCAAAGCCAACGCCGCAACCAGCACCACCAACGGCACAACATAGCACAGTACCACCGCCATAACGCCCGCGCTCTGTCGGGCAGCAACATTTACCCTCTCGCCAACTGCATATCGTTCGGCATCGTCGGTGCATACCACAATCTCGCGCGTTGTACCCTGCCCCATAGCACACGCTTTGCGCGAGGCACACGAACCACACGCCTCGTCTACCTCAATGGCAACACGCACCACTCCACGCTCCACCGAAGTGACCGTGCCTTTGTGTTCTATTTGTTCTGCTTGTTTCACGCCACCCGCGGACTAATCTCCGTATTTGTTGATAAGCGGCATCAATCGCTCGTGACCAAATGCGCACGCCGACAGACGCAATACAGGTGGGAACTGATAGCGTTTCTTCTCATTCTGCATAACCATCGAGTGAATCTTCTCGACTACATCCGCATCGTAGCCCGCATTGATAATCTCCTCGCGGTGCTGCCCCTGCTCAATCATTCGCATCAAAATCGCATCGACAACATTGTATGGCGGCAACTCGTCGCTATCCTTCTGTCCTGGATGAAGCTCCGACGATGGCTCTTTCTCAAGAATCGCATCGGGGATGATATTGTTACATAACTTGTTGATATATCGTGCAAGGTCGTACATCTCGGTCTTGTAGAGATCGCCCGTAACGCTAAACGCACCTGCCGTATCGCCGTAGAGAGTACACATACCGAGTGCATTCTCGCTCTTATTCGAAGAGTTTAGCACGATATAGCCAGTCTTGTTCTGCACCGCCATAAGCATAATGGTGCGCAGACGAGCCTGAATATTCTCCTCTGTAGCATCAAACTCGCGACCTCCGATTGCAGGTATCAATGTATTTACAACAGTGGTGTACGCCTCCGAGATTGGGAGTACGCTATACTCTATTCCGAGATTCTTTGCCAACGCCTCTGCATCCGACACGGAGTGATCGCTCGAAAATTGCGAAGGCATAAGCAAAGCCTTAACATTCTCCTTACCGAGAGCCTCAACGGCTATACAAGCAACAATTGCCGAATCGATACCTCCCGATAGACCTACGCAAGCCTTAGCATACCCATTTTTGTAGAAATAGTCACGCAAGCCCAAAACGGCAGCCTTGTAGATATATCCTGTTCGCTCGTGGCGATACAGCTCTTGCGGTATCTCGCAAGGCTTATTATCTGCCAAAGTGTCGTAAATTGCAAAATCCTCCTCAAAGCTCTTCATCAAGAGAGTAACCTCACCCTTGTCATTTACCACACACGAAGTTCCGTCATAGACAATCTCACCTGAGCCACCGACATGGTTCATCAGCACAATGTGTTTCGACTCAACAAACGCCAAGTTGTGCATCGTTTCGTAACGATAAGACATCAAGCCCTTACCGTAGCGACGAGCATTGATACTGAAGATAATATCCACATCACGATCAACATTCTTCAAGTGGCTAAAATCATCTCCCACGACGACTGCAACCTTTTCGCCTGCGATGCGCACAGCCTTCACTCCCTCGCCACTGCTCAAAAAGCCCATTTCGCGACGAGCTGTGATATTTGCCTTTGTGATATATCTTTTCACGCATCCATTTTCGAGGATTACAGCCGCACTCTGCGTTCCGTTTTGCATAAGTACGGGCGTTCCTACAACAGCAGTAATGTTGTCGCAATACGAAGCAATCTCATCGAGAGCCTCGTCACAAAGTTCCAAAAATGTTGTTTTACGGAGAAGATCAAAAGCAGGCGTTCCACTCAACGCTTGCTCGGCAAAGAGTACCACATCGGCACCCTCGCGTTTGGCACGCTCCACGGCAGCGACGATTTTCGCAGTATTGCCAGCAATATCTCCTATAGTGTAATTGAGTTGTGCAAGAGCTATTTTCATCTCTAAAATCGGATTTATCTTTTCTTGGGCGCAAATATAGTTATAATTTATTAAAATTATAAACTTTTCGCACCCTTTTTCTCCGATTTTAGAACTTTTGCGTAAGTAGGCGGTAGCTCCACGGCTCCATATCGCCCCAAGTATGTTCGTAAAGAGTCGCCTTCTCTCCCGAAATAACATCATCATACTCGCCCGCATAGATCCCCGTATGGAAATCGGAAAAGACCTTATAAGGCGACATATTTGCTATAAAGACTACTCTACTGTGCTGATTCTCACGCACAAAGGCAAGCAGACAGTCGGGAGCATTAGTATTAACCTCCACGAACGAGCCGCCCAAATCAGCCGCACGAAGAGCAGTGACGGTATGTTTCATTTCGCACAAGCGACGATAACGCTCGGTGGTGGCGTTCGCCTCCATTGCAGGCATAGCATCCTTATCGAAGAAGGCGAATGAGTGGTCATATCCATACTCCTGTCCCGTATATATCAGCGGCAACGATTTTGGTAGCACGAACGACAGTGCGGTCATCGCCTCCAACGCATCGCCAAAGCGGGTATATTCGCTACCACTCCACGAGTTTTCATCATGGTTGGAGGTAAACGACAGATGCATCGAATCGCTTGGGTAGTCTGCAAGCAGAGAGTGTATCTTATTGCGCAGCTCCCACACGCGAGATTTCCCCTGCGCCACATCGACCATTGCGTGATGAACTTCCCAGCCATAGCATGCGTCAAAAGCCGAATTGAAGAACTCTGCGCCCTCCGCCTCGGCAAGCATAAAGATATTCTTTTTCACGCATTGAAGTTCTCGACGCACCTCCTGCCAAAACTCCAATGGCACAAGCATCGCCATATCGCATCGGAAACCATCAACCTTATGCTTGGTCACCCAGAATTTCATCGCATCAATCTGCCCCTGCCACACAGCCTTCTCGGCGTAGTTCAGTTTTGCGGTATCGCTCCAATCCCAAGGCACTTTTGCCGCACCTTGTTCATCTCGTTCGTACCAACTCGCAGGCTTCTCAATCAGCCATTTAGCATCACGCGCCGTATGGTTTGCAACCCAATCGAGCAGAACCTTCAAACCGAGCCGATGAGCCTCCGCAACAAAGGCATCGAAGTCCGCCATTGTTCCAAACTCTGGATTAACTGCGCAGTAGTCCGAAATCGAGTAATAGGAGCCGAGCGAGCCTTTGCGCTCCACCTCGCCTATCGGGTATATAGGCATAAGCCAAACCGCATCCACTCCTATATCACAAAGATGTTGCAAATGTCGCATAGCAGCAGAGAGAGTCCCCTCCTCCGTCAGCTGGCGAACATTCATTTCGTAGACCACTGCATCGTAACTCCAAACAGCGTGTTGCATACCATTAACATTTATTGTTTATCGAAATTTCTCGACTCAAAATTAGAAAAAACTATCCAAACAAACAAATATCTACACTTCGAATAACCAAATATTGGTTTTTACAATAAAAAGCGTTATCTTTGCGCGCATTAACTTTGTGTTACCAGATGATTATACGCGGTGCACAGAGATTTACCACAAGGGAATACAATTTGTAGAACTTGTCCGAATGCGAATAAACTAAAATACAAACAACTAATATGAGACAATTTATCAAAACAATTCCGATGATTCTACTTGCAGCATTGCTCGTGGGATGCAATGCTTCAAAGCGAATCGTCTACGACTTCAACAAGGATGAAGCGGTGAAGTCCGTTATTGGCGATGGACTAATCCGTATCAAGCCTTATGACCGCTTGACCGTGATAGTATCGAGCCAGAATCCAGAGTTGGCATCTCCGTTTAATGCGCCATCTTCTTTCCATTCGGTTTCGCCAAATCCGCTTATGTCATCGAGTGTCAATGGCGTACAATCTTTGCAGATTCGTACCGTTGACGAGAATGGATTTCTTGAGATGCCTATTATTGGCAAGGTAAATTGCAATGGAAAAACCCGAAACGAGTTGGCTGCCGACATTGCAAAACGAATTATTGATGGTGGCTATATCAGCGATGCATTCGTAAACATTCAGTTTGCAGATATGAAGATATTTGTTCTTGGAGAGGTTACTCGTCCGGGGCAGTTCGATATTACTCGAGACAAGGTGACTGTGTTGGAGGCCCTTGCAATGGCGGGCGATATGACAATCTATGGTAACCGTGCAAATGTCGCTGTAATTCGCCGCGTAGGAGAGAAGAATTACGAGGTTTACGAATTGAACTTCCTTGAGGGAGATCAGATGTCCTCCCCAGCATTCTTCTTGCAGCAGGGCGATGTTGTCTATGTTCAGCCGAACAAATACAAGGCTGCTACTGCGGAGATCAACCAGAACAGAACTTTCTGGCTCTCAATCGTCAGCACGCTTATTACAGCAACTTCGTTAGTACTCACAATTATTAACTTCGCACAAAGATAGTTCACACTTATGGAGAATAATTTGCATAACACCTCCCATATTACGGAAGAAGACAGATTGTCGCAGCGCACCGTTTCAGTGCGTGAATTAGTCGATAAATCGTTGAGAAATTGGTACTGGTACCTAATATCAATCATACTGTTCTTGTGCCTTGGAGCCCTCTATCTGCTCTCTACTGCACCTGTATATCATCGCGAGGCAACCGTTCTGATTAAGGATGCGCGTAGAGGTAGTGCTGCGAGTGAGTTGTCGGCATTTGCAGATATTGCTGGTATCTCAACACGACGCAGTGTTGATAACGAGTTGTATGTTTTGCAGGCTCGTCGTCTTATGCTTGAGGTTGTAGATAGACTCGACCTGACAAAGAACTATACCAAAGAGTCGGGACTCCGCACCGTAACCCTCTACAAAAATTCGCCTATCGAGGTCTCTTATGTGGATGACTTAGGTGGTAAAGGGTGTAAATTTACCGCTATCCTGTCAGAGGAGGGGGTAACCATTTACGAGTTCTCTTGCGCTCGTACTCCAAGCGAGAAGGCGGAGGCTGAGAAGGATAAAGAGTTTACCGTAACAGCCAAGTATGGCGAGATAGTAAACATCCCTATTGGACAGATCACTATCAACAAGACTCTCTACTTCAATCCCGATTATGTAGGCAAGGAGATTGGCGTATCGAAGGGTACTCGTGATGCTGTAGCTACCGCTTACCGCAATAAAGTTCAGATGTCGGTAGCCAGCAAGATGTCTTCGATTATCAACCTCTCAATGAATGATGTTGTGCCACAGCGCGCAGACGATGTACTCAACACTCTGCTTGATGTTTACAACGATGATGCAGTATACGACAAGCAGATCGTTGCTGAGGCTACAGCAAAGTTCATCGATGAGCGTTTGAAGGTTATAGGCGAGGAGTTGCAGACTATCGATGGCGATATCAAGCGATTCAAGGACAAGAACAATATCGTTGATATCAAGACCGAGGCGACACATCGTACTGAGGGTGCAATGCGTTACGAGCAGGAGATTGCTGCCACTAACAACCAGATTGCAATGTCGAAGTTTATCAGCAGCTACTTGAAAGATAACTCGAAGGATGTAAATATCATCCCTGCGACCACCTTCGAGGGCAGCTCGGCAATCGCAGCTCAAATTGCAAGCTATAACGAATTGATTATTCGCCGTATGAAGCTCGGAAACGATAGCGACAATAACCCTATCGTTCAGCAGTTGAATAACAATATCATCTCGACAAAGAACGCTATTCTTGCTTCACTCGCGTCGCACATCTCGGCTCTTGAGATCAAACTCGAGAACTTGGAGCGAGAGGGACGAAAGATAAATAGCCGTATCGGTGCTGTACCAAAGCAGGAGCAGGAGTATCTCACAATTGCTCGTCAGCAGAAGATTAAGGAGGAGTTGTACCTCTACCTCTTGACCAAGAGCGAAGAGAATGCTATCTCGTTGGCTATTACCGAGCGTCCTGCGCGTATTGTAGACTACGCATTTGGAAATCCTCGCCCAGTATCGCCTAACAAGATGTTGATCATGTTGGCAATGATAGTGTTGGGCATCGGTCTGCCATTCTTTGTAATCTATCTGCGCATTCTCACAAATACAAAGATTCAGGGCAAGCACGACCTTGTCAAGTTCTGCACCGTGCCTTATCTTGGAGATATTCCGTTGTACGAAGGACACCTCAATCGCTCTATCGCTGTGCGCGAGAGTGGTCGCGACAAGGTTTCGGAGGCGTTCAAGATTCTGCGCACAAATATGGGCTTTATGTCGAGAGGTACAAAGCAGCAGGTTATTCTTACAACATCGTCGAATGCCCACGCTGGTAAGACCTTCGTGTCGATTAACCTCGGTATGACTCTCGCATTCTCAGGTAATAAGGTGTTGATGATTGACCTTGACCTTCGTCGTCGTACCCTCTCGAAGCATATGGGACAGCGCAGCAACCCTAATGGCGTTACCAAGTACTTAAGTTCGGCTGAAATCAATGTAAATGACATTATAACGAATAGTGGTTTGCACGAGAACTTCGACTTTATATACGCTGGTTTGCAGCCGCCTAACCCTGCCGAGTTGTTGATGTCGAAGCGTCTGGACGATATGATTGAGGAGTGCCGCAAGCACTACGACTACATCATCATCGATAGCGTACCTGCTCTTATTATCGCCGATGCCCTGATTGCGAGCCGCGTGGCCGATTTGAGCATCTATGTTGTGCGCGAGGGCTTGTTGGAGCGTCAGCAAATTCCTGATATCAACGCCTTGCACAACGAAAATAAGTTGCACAATATGTGTATTCTTCTCAATGGCGCAAGCGAAAGCCGTCAGTCGTACGGATATAGCTATCGTTATCAATATTTGTCTGAAACAGATCCCAAGAATAGTTGGCAGAGGTTTCTCAGGGCTATAAAATTGCGTAAATAGAGAGAGGCAATATGAACTACACGGGACTATATATTGCTGTCGATTTTGACGGTACTTGCGTAACCCACGAGTACCCATACTTGGGACAAGATGTTGGGGCTGCACCTGTATTGCGAGAATTGGTTGAGCAAGGTCACCACATTATTCTCTACACAATGCGCAGTGGCAAACTTGAGAAGGAGGCTATTAAGTGGTTTAAGGATAACAATATTCCACTCTTTGCAGTAAACACAAATCCAACACAGAAGAAGTGGACCAAATCGCCAAAGGTACACGCCGATGTCTACATTGACGATGGCGCACTTGGCTGTCCACTCATTCGTTCGATGCACACCTCTCGCCCGTATGTCGATTGGGTAAAGGTGCGCGAATGGCTTGTTGAAGAGGGATTTTTATAGTCTAATACACCCACAATGCACGACAAGCAGTGTCAGTTTTGGCACTGCTTGTCTGTTTTTATGTCAAAATGGCAGACTTTGATCGCTAAAAAGGTTGTGGCACAAGGTTTGAGCAGCTACCTTTCAAAGAGGAGTAAAACATAAGTGTTAAACGACAACTAACAAAAATATAAGTATAGATATGAGCATTAAGAGTGGAAAAATCGGGGTAACGACTGAAAACATCTTCCCCGTAATTAAAAAGTTCTTGTACTCCGACCACGAGATTTTTTTGCGTGAGTTGGTATCTAACGCAGTAGATGCAACACAAAAGTTGCGCACACTCGCCTCAACTGGCGTATTTGCAGGCGAGACAGGCAAATTGAGCGTTAATATCGCTGTAGATAAGGATGCACGCACCCTCACCGTAACCGACAACGGAATCGGTATGTCGGCAGAGGAGGTAGACCGCTACATCAACCAAATCGCCTTCTCAGGAGCTGAGGAGTTTTTGGCTAAGTACCAAAATCAGGCGATTATCGGTCACTTCGGTTTAGGATTTTACTCGGCATTTATGGTGTCGGATAAGGTGGAGATTTTCACACAGTCCTACGACGAGTCAAAACCTTCGGTGCATTGGTCGTGCGACGGCTCGCCAGAGTATTCGATGGAGGAGCTTTCGGAGAAGCGCGATCGTGGCACAAGCATCGTTCTCCACCTCTCGGAGGAGTGTGCTGAGTATGCTGATGAGAGCAAGGTGGGCGAACTGCTCGGCAAGTATTGCCGTTTCCTGCCCGTACCAATCATCTTTGGCAAGGTCAAGGAGTGGAAGGATGGCAAGTATGTCGATACCGAAAAGGATAACCAGATTAACGACACCGAACCACTGTGGACTCGCAAGCCTGCGGATATCACCGAGGAGCAGTATAAGGCGTTCTATCAGGCGTTGTACCCTATGAGCGAGGAGCCGTTGTTCTCGATTCATCTGAACATCGACTATCCGTTCCACTTGACGGGTATCTTGTACTTCCCTCGCATTCACAACAACTTCGAGATTCAGAAGAACAAGATTCAGCTCTACTGCAACCAGGTATTCGTAACCGACGAGGTGCAGGGCATCGTTCCTGAATATCTCACCCTCTTGCACGGTGTAATCGA
The DNA here is from genome assembly GCA_015059875.1 of Rikenellaceae bacterium. Lineage (GTDB taxonomy): Bacteria > Bacteroidota > Bacteroidia > Bacteroidales > Rikenellaceae > Alistipes. The sequence continues at coordinate 13,088 of SUZQ01000009.1, forward strand.
CTCGCCAGATATTCCGTTGAATGTGTCGCGTTCGTACTTGCAGAGCGATAGCAATGTGAAGAAGATTTCGGGATACATCACCCGTAAGGTGGCTGAGCGATTGAACGAACTCTTTACTTCGATGCGCGAGGAGTATGAGCAGAAGTGGGATGACCTCAAGATATTCATTCAGTACGGCATCCTCACGGATGAAAAGTTTGCCGAGAAGGCTGCGCAGTGTATGTTGTGGAAGAACACCGAGGGCAAATACTTTACAGCCGAGGAGTATTGCACTGCCGTAAAGGATTTGCAGACCGACAAAGACGACAAGCTCATCATCCTCTACACCGACGACATCGTGGGCAAGCACTCATTCCTGCAGAGCGCAAAGGCGAAGGGTTACGATGTCTTGGAGATGAATGGACAGTTAGACAGCCACTACATCAATTGGTACGAGCAGAAGAACGAGAATACCCGCTTCGTGCGCGTGGATAGCGACATTATCGACCACCTTATTCGCAAGAAGGAGGAGCAGAAGATTTCGTTGAGCGAGGCGCAGCAGGAGATTATGCGCCCTGTATTTGAGAGTCAGTTGCCTACCGACGACGATATTCGCTACAACATCTCGTTCGAGGCGATGTCGGCAGACGATGCTCCGATTGTGATTACGCAGAATGAGTTTATGCGTCGTATGAAGGATATGGCTAAGATGTCGGGCGACCAGATGAGCCGCTTCTACGGTCAGATGCCTGACAACTTCACTATCGCCGTAAATGGCAACCACCCTATCGTTATTGACATTCTCGCATCGGTGGAGAAGGCGTATGGCGATAAGCTTAAGAGCATAACCAAGAAGATTGATGCGGCAGTTGCCGAGGAGAATCGCTTCGAGGAGATGACAAAGGATAAGAAGGAGGAGGAGTTCTCGCAGGAGGAGAAGGATATGCGTGAGGAGTTATCGAAGAAGGTCGTAACGCTCCGCGACGAGCGCAACCTCCGCCTCAAAGAGATTGGTAAGGAGAACGCCTTGGTACGACAGATTATCGACTTGGCACTCCTCTCAAACGGAATGCTTAAGGGTAAGAATCTTTCAGACTTTATACAACGCTCAATCTCGTTAATCGAGAGCAAAGAGTAGGAAAAAGTGCGCAGGCAACTGCGCACTTTCACATTAGCCATTAGCCTTTAGCTATTGGCTTTTTTTTGTTTTCCGAACTCCGACGGTGGTCAAGGCGCAAGCGATTCTAGGGGTACTAGGGATTCTAGGGATTCTAGGGTGCGCTGCAAAGAATTTTAATTGTCAATTCTCAATTCTCAATTTACTCTCCGCGCATCCTTACTAGCCCTTACAGGCCTTTACTCGCCCTTACTCGCCCTTATCTATCGCGCCCTCGTTACAGCGTTGCCAACTCGCTCGCCCTACAGCGTCGGTTTCGTTCTCTACTCCAGTCCGAGAGCCTTCATCTTCTCCACCACATACTGCGGTGCGCGGCACGGACGGCGGGTTTCGCCATTGAGGAAGCCGAGCCAAGTGTGACCCGTATTGATGAGTGCGCCCTCCTCATTATACAACTCGTAGCGCACCTTCAAGCGCACCATCGGCATCTCCTCGACAATAACTCGCACGGTTATCTCCTCGTCGAAATGCGCTGGGAGAATATACTTCGAGCCAACCTCCAATATGGGCGAGATAATGCCGTTCTTCTCCATCTCATCGTATGGCATTCCCCACGCTCGCAAAGCAGCCACGCGAGCCGCCTCGTAATAGACAATATAGTTTGAGTGGTGGACAACTCCCATCTGGTCGGTATCCTTATAACGCACTCTTATCTTCTCATCGTAAAAAATCATAGTTCGATCTCTATCTTTTGTGAAAATTTGCATCTCTGCTCCACTACGCCCTCTCCAATCCTGCAACAACTCCGCACACCATCAACCAAGCAGTCGTACTCGCCAGCCGTGGGCAGCAGTTTGTATCTATCCACCACAACTCTACCTTGCTCGTCTGCCATACCTATTATTATATAGGGATGACCGAGCATTTGGCGCACAAGCGTCATATCGCCATCGCAAAGAGCCTTGCGGATAGTCGTTGAACTCACTTTATTGCCATTATCGGTGTATTGCGCAATCTCAACGACCTTCAACGCTCCTTTCTGCACCAAAAACGAATGGTCACCCTCCTTATTGTGTCCGAAGTGGTGGTTATAGCCAATTACAAGTTGCTTTATGTGGAGTGAGCCAACTATATAATTGTCTATAAACTCCTCGTGCGAAAGTTGGCTAAAAGCCTTATCAAAGGGGATTACCACGACATAATCAACACCCACCTGTTCCAGCAATTTGCACTTCTCCTCGAAGGTCGAAAGCAGGCGCAGCCCCTCGTCATTGCCGAGAGTTATGCGCGGATGTGGCTCAAATGTCAGCACCACACTCTCCCCACCGCACTCCCTTGCACGACGAACAACCTCGTCGAGCAGGAGTCGATGACCGCAATGCACTCCATCGTAAGAGCCAACCGTAGCCACAGCACAATGCAGTTGCGGAGGATTGTCAAAGCCCCAAACTACCTTCATTTGCTCTACTGATTGTTACTCTCCTCGGCGGCCTTCACGAAGTATGCCACCTTCTCAAGAATGGTTGTAATATCGTAGTTCTCTACCACGATGCCCTGCGGGAAGTTCATAGGCACCGAAGTGAAGTTCAACACGCCCTTGATTCCTGCGTTGATAATCGGCACGGTATATTGCGCAGCCAACGACGACGGCAACGAGATAATCACAATACTGATTTCGTTGTTCGACACCACCTCCTCGAAGTCGTTGATGTGGTAGCACGGAATATCCATAATGGTCTGCCCCACCTTCGCCTCATCAACATCGAAAGCCGCCGTGATGCGGATATTCAGCTGTTTCGAGTTGAAGTACTTGGTGATTGCCTGACCGAGGTGTCCCATACCCATAACGGCAACCTGCATAGTGTTCTCGCTGTAGAGAATCGAATCGATAAAGTCTATCAAGACCTTTACATCGTAGCCCTTCTTCGTGTCGCTCGAAAAGCCTATCAGCATCAAATCGCGACGCACCTGCACAGCTGTAATGCCGTGCATACCCGCTAAGATATGCGAAAAGACATGGGTAATACCTCGTCTAAGACACGAGATAAGTGTTCGGCGATACTCGCTGAGTCGCTCGATGGTCTTTTCGGGTATTGGAGTCTGAATATTTGGCATAGTTATACTATTCGGTTGTTATGGTAAAATTATTGTTGTAGTTTACCTTTATCCACTGATTGTTGATGCGCACGCCACTCGTTGCATCCGCCTCGAAGATGTATGGCGTAAGCAGCGGCGTTGTGTGCGTACCCTCCATACCTGTAGCCATTGCTCCGTAGAGCGATTTTACAAAGACTACAGCAGCGTCGTAACCACGATATGCGTAGAGCGATGGCAATGCGCCAAACTCCTTCACAAAGCGTTTGTCGAACTCTCTAATAATAGGCTCACTGCGGCGAGCGTGGTAGGTCGAAAGCATAGTGACATTGTTTGAGAAGAGTATCGAACGGTCAATATTGCGATAGCGATTCCAACGATTATTTCCAAAGACCACATACGGCACAACCCGTTGTGAGCGAGCCGTGAGGGATATATTTGCCGAGGCTACGGCTGCAAGAATGCGATCCACCTCGACCTCGTTGTCTGCCGTGATAACAATAACGGTAGATTCGTCGCCCGCAAGCAGAGGTGACATATCGCTTGGCGACGGTGTGTCATCGACCGCCAACCCTGCTGCTCGCATCTTCTCGCGCTCCTTTTCGCGCTTCTCTATTATGGATGGATGCTCGTAGACATACTTATGCTCAACAACTCGTGCGCCATCCTTAATCATTCCACGCACCTCGCTGTCGAACTCCCTATCGACATTGTCGGTTGAGATTATCACCACCCTCTTCGAGCCATCAAACATCGAGCGCACCTTGTCAAACTTCGTAGCTGGCGAAGGCGACATCTGGAATACCGCACCACTTGTGGTCTGCGTAAGATTCGCCAACGGCGACACAATCGGCACTCCTCTACTTTGGAGAGCCGCAGCAACGGGGATAAGTTCATCCTCATAGACAGGGCCAACAACCAAATTGACATTGTCGAGCGCACCCGACGAGATAATCTCCGCCACACGGTTGTAGTCGTGGGCGGTGTTGTAGAGGTTGAGATTCACCGAGTGACCAGCCATTCTTACGCTATCCAAGCCAATCAAGAATCCGCGATAGAAGTCGAGATAGTTCTGTGCAGGTCGCTGCTCCGAGCCGAGAGGCAACATCAGTGCCACCTCTGCTCTCTCGCCCTGTTGCAGGGTGCGGAATGGTACAATCTCCGCCTTAGCAGGCTCTACCACTGCTGTCGTGGAATTTTCCGTTGCAGGAGCATTCTCATCACTGGTGGTTGCTCCAGTTGTTGCATCGGTCTGCTGTTGCTCGGCTTTAGATTGCGCAGCTTGTGGTGCTGGCGCAACAACACTCTGCTCAACCGCACTCTCTTTGAGTGGAATTTCGATAAGTTGTCCCGCCTTCAGCCCCCTCCTAACCTGAGGGTTTGCAGTACGCAACTCCTCCACCGTGAGGTTGTTCAACTTCGCCAACGAGTAGAGCGTTTCGCCCCTCACAACCTTATGCAAACGCACCTTTGGTTGCTCCTTCTCGGCTGCCGACTTCACGGGTATCTTGATGCGTTGTCCCGCCTTTAAGCCCGCTTTAAGTACATCGTTAGCCGCTATAATCTCATCTACGGTAACGCCATAGTGACGCGCAAGCGAATAGAGCGTCTCGCCCTTCACAACATCGTGAACGGCATATTTAGCTCCATTGACAACAACTATCTCTTGTGCTGACACAGCGGACACTGCGCCAAGAAGAACAAAAGCAAGGGTTATAAGAGAACTGCGAATCTTCATCAAATGCTATTTAAGTCTTAGTTTAATCTCCGTAAAAATCTTCTTCGTGTAGTTCGGGAAGTCGCCATTCATAATCCAATCGTAGTAGCTTGGCTCCTTGCGGAACACCTCCTCGACACTCTTACCCTTGTGCTTGCCAAAGGTTATAATCTCCACGCCATTCTCATCGTAGCCGATACGACCTGCAAAGTCTGCCGTCTTGGCACGGGTGGAGAACTCCGAGAGAAACTCGACACTATTCTCCAGCTCGTTATTGTGTTTATCGAGTTGCGCACACAACACCTCGTAGGTTGCCATCGTGTCGGCATCGGCACTATGCGCCCCCTCCAAGTCCTTATTGCAATACTCCTTATAGGCCGCAACAAGAGTACGCGGCATCAGCTTGTGGTAGATGTTCTGCACATCGACATACTTCGCCCTCTTGAAGAACTCTACATCGACCTCTGCACGCATAAACTCCTCCGCCAACATCGGCAAATCGAAGCGGTTGGAGTTGAAGCCACAAAAGTCGCAACCCTCCAAATATGCCCTCAACGACTTGGCGTACTGTCGGAAGGTTGGACAATCCTTCACATCCTCATCGGTGATGTGATGCACTGCCGTAGCCTCGGCAGGGATAGGCATCTCAGGGTTTATTCGTCTGGTCTTGGCTGCTCCACCGTCAATCGAGCCGTCGGGCATCACCTTAACTACCGAAATCTCAACGATACGGTCAGTCGATATGTTGGTGCCCGTGGTCTCCAAATCGAAAAAGACCATCGGGCGCTTCAAGTTCAATTTCATAGTACTAGCTATTAGCTATTGGCCATTAGCCATTAGCTTTTTTAGTTTTCCGCTTTCCGTTTTCCGCTTTCCGTTTGTTATGCATTAATCATCATCGGCATCAGGAGCATCAAAGTTGCACTGCTCTGAACATCGTCATAGACTGGCTTATAAACTCCTGCACGGGTAGAGTCTGCCAACTCAACCAAGATGGTTGGAGTCTCAAGGTTGGTCAAAATCTCCACCAAGAAGGTCGATTTGAAACCGATAGTGATAGGTGCGCCCTCGTAGCTGCACGACAACGACTCGTTAGCCGAAATCGAGAAGTTTACATCCTGCGCTGCAAGGATAACTTTATTGTTCGAGATATCCAAGCGGATAAGGTTTGTCGTAGGGTTCGAGCAGACTGCCACACGCTTGATTGCGTTCAACAAGCCGATACGGTCTACGAGCAACTTGTTAGGGTTAGCCTGCGGAATAACCACATTGTAGTTAGGATATGCACCCTCGATAAGGCGGCACACCAAAGTGCTCGACGACAACTCGAATACTACATTCTTCTGATCGAAGGTCATCTTAACCTCGCCCTCCTCCTTGAGGAGAATATTCTTCAACAAGTTTGCTGGCTTCTTTGGCAAGATAAAGGCTGCCTTCACGCCACAAGCGCACTCTACGGTGTGCTTAACCAACTTGTGAGCATCGGTAGCTACGCAAGTGAGTTCGTTCTCGTCGATATTGAAGTATACACCATTCATCACTGGACGCAACTCATCGTCTGCCGTTGCGAAGATGGTCTTGTTGATTCCGTTTACCAAAACATCCACATCGAGCGACACCGAAGTCTTATCCTCCGACAACTCGTGTGTCTGCGGGTAGCTCACTGGGTTTGCTCCTGGAACTGACGAGTGACCGCTGTTCCACGAGATGCGAATCTCCCAATTCTCCTCATTGACCTCAAGTGTGAGTGGCATCTCCGAACACTCCTTCAACACATCGAGCATCAACTTTGCAGGTGCTGCTACTGTACCCTCCTTCTCGACATTGTCCACATTGATAGTACCTACGAGGGTTGTTTCGAGGTCGGATGTGGTGACCTTCAAAACATTCCCCTCCAACTCCATCAAGAAGTAGTCGAGAATCGGAAGTGTGTTCTTGCTGTTGATAACCTTGCCCGTTGTCGCAAGCAGCGACAACAGAGCTGAGCTTGATACTGTAAATTTCATAATTTCTGTTACTTTTTATGTTTGTTATTGTTACTTTAAGTTTTCTGTATCTGCTATCTCATTGCGGATGGAGGAATTATGAAATTATTCCATTCTTAAAATCCCTCCAAACCTCCCTTTGTTAAGGGAGGCTTGTCGCTCGGCAAAGCCTCACTCCAATAAGATTTCTGTTACTTTTTATGTTTGTTATTGTTACTTTAAGTTATCTGTATCTGCTATCTCATTGCGAATGGAGGAATTATGAAATTATTCCATTCTTAAAATCCCTCCAAACCTCCCTTGTTAAGGGAGGCTTGTCGCTCGGCAAAGCCTCACTCCAATAAGATTTCTGTTACTTTTGTTGTTTATACTTTTGATTATATTGTTCGTTTTTTATGTGAGTTTAAGGAGTTTAAGGAGTTTAGGGAGTTTAGGGAGTTTAGGGAGTTTAGGGATTGATATTCTCTAATCTCTCTAAATTCTCTAATCTCTCTATATCCCCCCACTAAATCGTTGCCAACTTTTCCAGCGCATCCTCAATCATCTCGCGCACAAATGGCTTATAGTCCGTGCAGGCATCCTGCGCTATGCGCTGCGCGATAATCGTGCAGATTGTTCCCGCCTTGTGTCCCATCAATGCCGCCAAGCCTGCCAATGCCGACGACTCCATCTCGAAGTTCGTGATGCGTCTGCCCTCAAAACGGAACGACTCAATCTTCTCGTTCAGCTTCAAGTCCTGCGGCTCAAGGCGCACCCAACGCCCCTGCGGAGCGTAGAATCCTGGCGCAGCTATCGTGATACCCTCGCGTGTAACGCCCTTGAATAGTTCAAAAAGCGACTCGTCTGCGTTGATGAAGTATGGTGCTGTGAGCAACGGATTCCACCCCGTATGCTCCACAAATGCCCTCTCAATGGCGAGGTCGCAGACATCGTTGCGCCCTGCGTAGTAGTTGAGCAAACCATCGAAGCCCACCGAGGTGCGAGCAAATACGCGCTCACCAACCTTGATATCCTCCTGCAAAGCCCCCGAAGTGCCAAGGCGCAGCAGTGTGAGCTGCTTGAACTCATCCTTCACCTGTCGCGTTGCGAAGTCGATATTGGCAAGTGCATCCAACTCCGTAACCACGATGTCGATATTATCCGTTCCGATACCCGTAGAGAGCGCAGTCATTCGACGACCTTTGTAAGTTCCCGTAATAGTCTTGAACTCGCGGCTGGCAACATTGCATTCGACAGAGTCGAAGTACGACGCTATCATATCCACACGGGCTGGATCGCCCACCAACATCACGATATCCGAAATCTGTTCGGGACGGAGATGGAGATGGAATATCGAACCATCCTCATTTACAATAAGTTCCGACGCTGGAATAACTCTCTTTTCGTTCATAGTTTCAACTTTTAACAGTTATACTCTTGGATATTTGGCATAAAATTACTACATTTACACGGATTTTCAAAGCAAATTAACAATTTTTTTATTGAAAATAAAAACACACCGTTATGACACTCATCAAATCTATCTCCGGTATTCGCGGTACGATAGGTGGCGAAGTGGGCGAAAACCTAACCCCTATCGACATTGTAAAATTTACCATTGCCTACACTCGTTTCATTGCGAGCAAGAATGACGCCAAACGATTGCGCATCGTTGTAGGTCGCGACGCCCGAATCTCAGGCGAAATGGTGAACGACATCATCGAAGGCACGCTCCTCGGCTGTGGCGTGGATGTTATAAATGTTGGTCTTTGCACCACTCCAGGCACTGAAATGGCAGTTATAACCCACAAGGCAGATGGTGGTATTATCATCACCGCATCGCACAATCCAAAGCAGTGGAATGCGCTCAAACTCCTCAACGAGAAGGGTGAGTTCCTCAACGCCGCCGAAGGAAAGCAGGTGCTTGAATTGGCGGAGCAGGAGGACTTCCTCTTCCCTGATGTTGAGAATATCGGAAAGGTGATTTCGCGCGAGGACTTTAACCCTACGCATATCGACCAAGTACTTGCCCTTAACCTTGTTGATGTTGAGAAGGTTAAGGCTCGCAAGTTCAAGGTTGTAGTGGATGCCGTAAACTCTATTGGCGGTGTTGTAATCCCCGCACTCTTGCGCAAGCTCGGTTGCGAGGTTGTAGAGCTTAACTGTGAGCCTAACGGTCTCTTTGCGCACAACCCTGAGCCACTCCCGCAGAACCTCACCGAGATTTCGGAGGTTATCGTAAAGGAGGGTGCAGATTTGGGAGTTGTGGTAGACCCTGATGTGGATCGCTTGGCACTCGTAAACGAGGATGGCACGATGTTTGGCGAGGAGTACACTTTGGTGGCTGTGGCGGACTATGTTCTCTCGCGCACGAAGGGTAACACCTGCTCGAATCTCTCCTCGTCGCGCGCACTCTGCGATGTGACTATGGCGTACGGAGCTTCGTATGCAGCATCGGCTGTGGGCGAGGTGAATGTAGTTGCCAAGATGAAGGAGACAGGCGCAGTTATCGGTGGCGAGGGCAACGGCGGAGTAATATACCCTGAGTTGCACTATGGTCGCGATGCATTGGTTGGCGTGGCACTCTTTTTGACCTACCTCGCAGAGATGGGTTGCAAGATGACCGAGTTGCGTTTGCGCTACCCTGCCTACTTCGCATCGAAGAATAAGATTGAGCTTACCCCAGCAATTGATGTGGATAAGGTGTTGGCGACAATCAAGGAGCGTTATGCGCACGAGCGCGTAACAGATATTGATGGTGTGAAGATTGATACTCTGCCATATTGGGTACACCTTCGCAAGTCGAATACCGAGCCTATCATCCGCATCTACACCGAGGCTAAATCGCAAGAGAAAGCCGACGAGGTAGCCGAGAAGTTTATTGCGGAGATTAAGGAGATTTGCGGACTCTAAAACGGAAAACGGAAAACGGAAAACTAATTTTTAATTCTTAACTAAAAAAAGCTAATGGCTAATGGCCAATGGCTAATGGCTAAATTTTTAATTGTGAAACAAGTTCAAGCCTATATTTCGGAGAACCGCGAGCGATTCCTTGAGGAGTTGTTCGAGGTGTTGCGTATCCCATCAATCAGTGCGCAGTCGTCGCACAAGGAGGATATGATAAAGTGTGCCGAGCATCTCGCTATGGCACTTGCAAAAGCGGGAGCAGACTCCACCGAGGTCATCCCTACGGAGGGCAACCCCGTAGTCTATGCCGAGAAGATCGTGTCGCCCGACGCAAAGACCGTCTTGGTCTATGGTCACTACGATGTTATGCCCGTAGACCCTCGCGAGGAGTGGAATACCGAGCCTTTCGAGCCTACAATCATCAACAACCGCATCTACGCTCGCGGAGCTGACGACGACAAAGGTCAGTCGTTTATGCACATCAAGGCTTTCGAGGCTATGTGTGCCACCGACTCGCTCCCTTGCAATGTCAAGTTTATGCTTGAGGGCGAGGAGGAGATTGGCTCGCCTTCGCTCTACGGCTTCTGTGAGGAGTACAAGGAGAAGCTCAAGGCGGATATCATCCTCGTGTCGGACACCTCGATGATTTCGCTCGATACGCCATCTATAACCTGCGGATTGCGCGGTTTGACCTATATGGAGGTGGAGGTTATCGGCCCTAACAAAGACCTCCATTCGGGACTCTTTGGCGGTGCTGTGGCTAACCCTGCCAATGTGCTGACTCGTCTTGTGGCATCGCTCGTGGATGAGAACGGTCACATCACCATCCCTCACTTCTACGACAAGGTGCGCGAGCTTACTGCCGAGGAGCGCGATGCGTTCAACAAGGCTCCATTCTCGCTTGAGAGCTACAAGCAAGCCCTTGATATAGACGACATTGAGGGCGAGGTGGGCTACACTACCATTGAGCGCACGGGTATCCGCCCATCGCTTGATGTGAATGGCATTTGGGGTGGTTACACCGAGGAGGGAACAAAGACCGTTATTCCGTCGCGTGCCTACGCCAAGATATCGATGCGCCTTGTGCCTGACCAAGACTTCGAGGAGATTGGTCGCCTGTTCGAGGAGCATTTCCGCAATATCGCACCAAAGAGCGTAAAGGTTAATGTGAAGTTCCTGCACGGTGGTGCGCCTTATGTTTCGCCTACCGATATGGAGGCGTACAAGGCTGCCGAAAAGGCGGTTGAGGAGGCGTTTGGTCGCAAGCCATTGCCGTTCTATTCGGGTGGCTCAATCCCTATCGTAAGCGGTTTTGAGCGCATCTTGGGAACGAAGTCTATCCTTATCGGCTTCGGACTCGCAGAGGATGCCATCCACTCGCCAAACGAGAGTTACGGACTCAACCAGTTCGACAAAGGACTCGCAACGATTCCGCTGTTTTACAAGCACTTTGCAGAGCAAATTGAGGATTGAGAATTGAGGATTGAGGATTATTTACACATTTACACTTTTACACCCCTGTAAATGTGTAAAAGTGTAAATGGATAAGGGCGAGTAAGGGCAAGTAAAGGCCAGTAAGGAGAATTGAGAATTAAAATGCTTTGCAGCGCCCCCTTACTAGCCGTTAATAGCCGTTACTAGCCCTTAATTCGCCTGCGCCGTGACAAGGGTGGGAGTTCGGAAAACCAAAAAAGCAGGAGATTGCCACGGCTTGTACCAAGCCTCGCAATGACGATTTATAAATAAAAATACCTTTAATTGTCAATTGTCAATTCTCAATTGTCAATTTACTCTCCGCGCTCCCTAGAGCCCCCAGAACCCCTAGTACCCCTAGAATCGCTGCGCCTTGACCACCGTCGGAGTTCGGAAAACCAAAAAGCCAATGGCTAATGGCCAATGGCCAACAGCCCAATTTACAATTTACACAATTTACACCCCTGTAAATGTGTAAATCTGTAAATGTGTAAATCTGTAAATTACGCCAGCTGCAAAACTCCATCGGTGATGGTTAGCAGTCCCGCTTTCAAGGCGCGGCTTATCTTCACCTGCGCGGCTCCGTACGACACTCCATTCTCGCTCATCAACTTATCTATCAATATCCCTCGCTCGATGCCGTTCGGATAGTAGGTCTGCATTATCGCTATGCAGTCGTTCTGCGACGAAACACTCTCCTTCGGGAGGTCGCACTCTACGGGTAACCCCTCCTCGTCGATGATGAAGGCAAACGGCTCGAACTCCTCGTTGCGGCAGAACTGCGGCTCTACCACCGAGCATTCGCCAACCTTATGCACAAAGATTACCGTCTCGGCTTTGCGCTGCAAGGTTGAGCCTATATGCCCACGCGCCTTGTCGCTGTTGGGATTAGTGTGCAACACGCAGAGTATATGGCAGTTATAATCACTCGACAGTGCCATCAACTGCCCTACGATGCGTTCACTCTCCTCTATGTCGTTAGTGTTATACATAAGGTCACTAATACCATCTATAACCACTAACGCAGGTTTATATAACTCTATAGCCATATAGAGTAGGTTGGCTCGGAGCTTAGGCTCTACCTCGCGCAGAGTAAGCGAGTGGAGCATTCCGTTATTACTCTGCTCACTCCACCCTGCAAGGCGATGAATACGCTCTATAACCTTGCGTGCGTGGAGGTTAGACTGCTCGGTATCCACCCACAGCACCTTCGCCAAGCGTGGCGTGATGCCGAAGTCACCGCGCTCGGAGAGCAGACCTCCGACAAGAGCAGTACATAGAAATGTCTTTTTGCTCTTGGCTGCTCCCACAACGGCTGATAGATTGCCTAAAGTGGCTATCATCATACCGTTATGTTCAATAATTGGTTTCACTGTGGGAGCTGGTTTTGTGAGGTCTACGAGATAGGGAGCAACCTTCTCTCGCAACTCCGCCTTTCGCGCTTCGCGTTGCTGGAGCAGGAGGTCTTGCTTCTCGTATGGAGCGAGAGCCTCAGCGAGTATGCGGTCAGCCTCCGCAATCTCCTCGTCGGTAACATCTCCGAGTGCCTCAGCCTCCTTTAAGAGGGATTTGAACATCCCGTTAAACATTGGTTTCTTGTCGCCTTGCGACTGCTCCGAAGGGCATACAGAGGGCGACTCATTTGCATTTACAAATGGTTCGTTCATAGCTTTTAAGATTACAGTTTATATAATTAAGGATTGTGTCAATTTGCGCAATGACGCTGCAAATATACAACAAGAGATACCCCCTTGTCAAGTCTTTTGGTTAAAAAATTTAACATTTTTTTACAGATTTACACATTTACAGATTTACACATTTACAGATTTACACATTTACAGGCGTGTAAATGTGTAAATTGTAAATTGGGCTATTAGCCATTAGCCATTAGCCATTGGCTTTTGGTTTTCCGAACTCCGAAGGTGGTCAAGGCGCAGCGATTCTAGGGGTACTAGGGGTTCTGGGGGTTCTAGGGAGCGCGGGAGGGGTTTGGTTTTCCGAACTCCCACCCTTGTCAAGGCGCAGCGATTCTAAGGGTACTAGGGGTTCTGGGAATTATAGGGTGCGCTGCAAAGCATTTTAATTCTCAATCCTCAATCCTCAATTCTCAATTATAAATAAAAATTCATCTCAACTATTTTTTTTTCAAAAAAATTATTTTAACTTTGTTTCCGTATAAATACCTAAAACTTACAGTCAACCTAATATAAACCTAAAACTCAAAACTTATGAGAATCTCTACTCTGAGACTTTTTAAGGCTCTTGTGATTGCAGTTCTCGCCCTAACAACAAGTGTAGCAGCAGTTTATGCGCAAGCTACGGGGGGGGGAAGCAACTCTGCTAAGAGTCTTGAGGATGCAAAACCTCACACAGTCAGAGGTAAAGTCCTCGACAACGAGGGCAAGCCAATGGCAGGAGTAGGCGTAATCATCGTCTCGACACTCAAGGGTGTTGTTACCGACATCAATGGTAACTACGAGATTAAGGCTACGCCTGTTCAAGAACTTCAGTTTAGCTTCTTGGGCTACAAGACCGAAACCGTAAAGGTCGGCTCGCGCACCACAATCGATGTGAAGATGGTGGACGAGGCTCAAGCTGTGGAGCAGGTAATCGTTACCGCACTCGGAATCAAGCGTGACGAGAAGTCACTCGGTTACGCAGCGCAGAAGGTGGGTGGCGACAACCTCGCTTCGGCAACCAACGCTACAAACTGGCTATCGGGATTGACGGGTCAGGTGGCTGGTCTGAACATTCAGCAGTCGAACTCAGGCCCTGGTGGCACTACCCGCGTAACGCTTCGTGGTGAGTCGTCGGTGGACTTCTCGAACAACACCGCACTCTTCGTTGTCGATGGAGTTCCGATGTACAACCACTCGACGCAGTCGGATGCGGGAGGCGAAGGCTCGTCGTATGCTATCGACTATGGTGACGGTACGGGCGACATCAACCCTGAGGATATCGAGAATGTAACCGTACTGAAAGGCCCTGCTGCAACGGCACTCTACGGCTCGGCAGCAGCCAATGGTGCAATCATCATCACCACAAAGACAGCGGACAAACTCGCATCGAAGATTAGCGTGACCTACTCGACAAGTCTGACCTTCGAGACGGTAAACACCTCGCCCGATTTGCAGTACGAGTACGGACAGGGTAGCATCCCCGACTACTTCTACTATGTACGCTCGGCTGACAAGGAGCTTGGCTCAGGCTACGACCCTTACCCTACCTACGAGTCACAATCCTCGATGTTTGCGTGGGGAGCGAAGTTGGATGGCTCTCCAGCATACCAATACTACAACCCTGCAAAGGGAATAGGTGGTAGCTTCGATCAGCTTGGCGACTTCCGTCGTGAGGCTTCTCCATTCGTCAGCTACGGCGATTGGTTCAAGGACTTCTTCCAGTCGGGACACACCTGGTCAAACTCCATCTCGGTGTCGGGCCGTATCAACTCGCGTAACTCGGTGCGTATCTCGGTGCGCGACTTCCACTCGCAGGGCATCGTGCCGAACTCGCCAGCAAACAGCCAGCACATCTCGATGCGTACCCGCAATGAGATTGCAAAGTGGTTTACATCGGAGATTTCGCTCAACTATCGTCGTCGCCACTGCGACAACATCCCAACCTCATCGGGCTACGGCTCTACGGCTATTATGTATAGCTTGTGGTGCTACGCGCCGAATGTCGATATGGATTGGGTGCAGAACTACTGGCTCGATGGTCAGGAGGGCATTCAGCAAGATACATCGCTCTCAGGCGGAAAGAACAACGCCTACTTCATCGCTAACGAGTGTTTGAACACTCAGAATCGTGACCGCGTATATGGAAACATCAAGCTCAACTTCGACATCTACAAGGGTTTGACCTTGATGGTACGCGGAGGACTCGACTCGAACTACGACTTCCGTACACAGCAGACTGCAACCTCGACGCAGGCAGACCCTAACGGCTTCTACCGCGAGCAGGTTATTCGTTCGATGCAGTATTCGGGAGAGTTCTTGTTGCGCTATACGCACGACTTCAAGCACGACTTCAACCTCACTGCAAACCTCGGAGGAAGCATCATCAACCGTTCCTACGAGAGACATCAGCAGTGGGCTGACAACCTCAAAAATCCAAGTGTCTACACGCTTGCCAACGCAGCATCGCTTGTAAAGACCGAGAACAACTCCTACCGCCGACAGACCAACTCACTCTACGGCTTGGTGCAGTTCTCGTGGCGCAACGCCATCTTCCTCGATGTTACGGGTCGTAACGACTGGTCGAGTACGCTCCCTGCAAGCAACCGTTCCTACTTCTACCCATCGGTTTCGGGAAGTGTAGTCTTGAACGAGCTTATCGACTTCGGCAAGACAAACGGCATCGTGAACCTGATGAAGGTGCGTGCATCGTGGGCGCAGGTTGGTCACGACACCTCTCCATACCGCATTGAGGAGTACCTCAACAGCACCCTCTTCCCTGGCAATGTCACCACACAGACCGCAAAGGTCAATGGTTTGTTGATGCCTGAGATGGTTGCATCGTGGGAGGTTGGATTGGATTTGCGAATGTTCCGCAACCGCTTAAATCTCGATGTTGCCTACTACAACAGCAAGACCAAGAATGCATTGGCATCGATGCCTGTATCGGCAGCTGCGGGTATGACAAAGGTATATACTAACGCTGGCTCGATTAGGAATCAGGGCGTTGAGATTCAGGCTACGGGTACAATCATCCGCACGAAGGATATTCGCTGGAATATCACCGCCAACTGGTCGATGAACCGCAACAAGATTCTCGCTTTGGGTGAGGGTATCGACTATTGGCAGATTGCACAATACTCATCCTACGCATATATGTACGCCTATGTGGGCAGTTCACTCACCTCGATGTATGGTCGTCCATACAAGCGCGCTCCAGAGGGCTCGTATGTGGTCGATTCGACAGGTCGTATGGTGGATGTTTCGGGACAGATTGTCCACGATGTGAACGGCTCGCCCGTAACCGACGAGGAGATTGCCTACATCGGAGAGTGTATGCCGAAATGGCGCGGAGGATTTGGCACATCGTTCAGCTGGAAGGGCTTGAAGGCGAGTGTCAAGTTCGACGGTCAGTATGGTGGAAAGGTTTGGTCTCTCACAAATTGGGTATTGAACTATCGCGGTAAGGGTACAGCCACCCTCGAAGGTCGTGAGGGAGGTTTCGTACCGCAGGGCGTGATGGAGATGCCAGACGGCAACTACAAGATTTGCGATGTGGAGCACGATTCAAACTCCATTCAGGCATACTACCAGGCTAAATACGAGCGTGGTTGTGCCGAGGCAAACTTCGTTGAGACCTCATTCTTGAAGCTCCGCGAGGTGCGTTTGGAGTACTCGTTCCCTAAGAAACTGCTTGCAAAGTCGAAGTGCATTCAGGGACTCTCGATAGCACTGTTCGGAAACAACCTCTACTGCTGGAGCAAGTTCCCAGGCTTCGATCCTGAGGCTGTCTCGATGCGTGGTGCAGCACTCTCGCCAGGCTTTGACCTATTGCAGATGCCAGGCACTGCATCGTATGGCGGTAGCATATCTATAACTTTCTAAAGCGTAGGAGGATATGATTATGAAAAGATACACAAAATATATCACAATATTGATCGCCTCGGTAGCAGCATTCGCAAGCTGCTCGAACTTCGACGATATGAACAAGAATCCGTATGTACTCTACGAAACAAATGCGGAGTCCTTCGTTCAGCCGATGATCTACAATGCCGAAAAGACAATCGTAAACAGCAACTACTCGGTACTGTCGAGCATTATGCAGTATGTCGTAAGCACCAACTACGAGAACTCGGCACAGCTGGCATACAACTATGTAATCTCGGAGAACTACACACAGAACTTGTGGTCGCTCTATAACCAGTACGGAAATGCACAGTATATGTTGGAGTTGGCTCGCAAGGAGCAGAACCCTGCAATGGTTGGCGTAGCGTTGGTTATGCGTTCGTTCATCGCACACATTCTGACCGACACCTACGGCAATGTACCATACTCGAAGGCGGGATTGATAGCCTTGCAGGGCGATAAGTTCGAGTACACCACCCCATACGACCGACAGAAGGATATCTACACCGACCTGCTTCGTTCGTTGGAGGAGGCTAATGCCAGCTTTGCAAAGGCTGAGGAGATGGTTGAAACGGGTGCGCTCGCCGACGACAACTTCAACGCAATGTGCGACTTTATGTACGATGGCGATGTAGAGAAGTGGCGTCGATTCGGAAACTCGCTCTATCTTCGTCTTTTGATGCGTGTGTCGCTCAAGGTAAACGAGGAGTCGGGCGGTATCGTATCGCTTGGCGAGGAGTATGGCGATATAAATGTCATCGCCAAGATTAACGAGATATACGACTGCTACCTCAGTGGCAGCGGTACATACCCCGTTATGCGAGGATTGGAGGATAGTGCGCGCGTGGAGTTCAAGTCTACCGACTCGGCTCTCTACACCCCATTCTACTCCACAACCAGCGGTAACTGGAAGTCGATGGCAGCTTGCAGCACACTCGTGGATAAGATGATTATCAGCTATTCGAGTGCAACCGAGGATACCGAGAGTATTTGGGACCCTCGCTACTTCCGTATGTTTACGAAGGCTAAGGGCGCACCGACACAGATTATGCGTGAGGATATGCGCGAGTACTTCGAGGAGCAGCTCTCTTCGGCAGGAAACTCGCTGATTGGTCGCTATCCGTCGGGTGTATACACAGGCACACATATCGGCGACTTGAAGATGGATGCAACCTACGCAATTATGAACTACGACGAGTTGCTCTTCATCTTTGCCGAGGCGGGAGTTCGTAATTGGATTCCGATGGGACAGAAGGCGTACAAGGATTTGTACCTTGAGGCTAACCGTCAGTCGATTTTGCAGTGGCAGGTTGGTTGGGAGACCGCAACAGACTACTACACAGCTTCGTCGCCTGCGGTTATCAACTTCTTGGACTATCTCGACAACGAGTTCGACTACAACAAGGCTCTTGAGACCATTATGCGACAGAAGTATGTTGCAATGTTCTGGGTGGGTGTTGAGTCGTGGGCAGACTACCGTCGTACGGGCTACCCTATCCTCAAGACAAATGGCCCTGCAGCCGAGAATAGGGGTATTCTCCCAACTCGTTTGCGCTATCCAGCTACTGAAGCGTTCCAAAATGCAAAGTGGCACACGGAGGCTCTGAACGATTGGCTCGGAGGCGAGAACAATATGCAGACCGATGTTTGGTGGGCGTCTACTGCCGAGAGTCAGGCATTGCGTCGCTTAGGTCGTCAATAATTAACAAACTACGCGTAAAGTTATGAAACGATACTTTATATATATAATAATGGTTGTGGCAACGCTCTTTGCAGGTTGTACAACCGAGGATGTTAACGACTCTCCCGAAATGATAGATGTCGGTAACATCGAGGTTACATTCAGCATCGACGGAGAAGAGGTGCGTTCGCTCGACCTCACATCCGTGAGCCACACCATTGTGGTGGATGTAACACTCAACAACGATGGCGTCTATTGGACTCCTGTATCGAATCAGGAGTGGTGTCAAATCGTAGAGGAGGAGCATCGCGGAAGTGGCTCGTTCACTATGGTAATCAACGCCAACGACAGTTTCGAGGCTCGTGAGAGAGCCGAGATTCTCTTCGTGGCTGGCGAATACTCAACTCCTAAATTGAGCGTAATACACGATGGAAATGTATTCGTGATAGACCAAGTCTACACCGCATCGACAAAGGCTGGAGGCAACGCTACAATCCATGTAAGCACGATTGAGGGCGTTGAGTGGAGTTTCGAGGGCAACGAGTGGATAAGTGCCGCAATAGGCTCGCAAAGCACAACGGATGGTGTTACCACCACCGAGCTCAACATCTCGTGGGCAGAGAACAGCGGTGCAACTCGCTACGGCTCGCTGAATCTTATCAAGGCTGGTCGCACCGAGGCGGAGGGATGGTTTAACATCTGGCAATATGGAACTGATGTAAACTACGACGACGAGGGTTATATTCTCCTCGAAGCAAAGGATGCCGAGCCGCTTGAGCTTCGCGTTCCGAAGCAGACCGTTAAGGATATCGTGATGCCATCGTGGGTTAGCTACGAGTTGGTGGAGAACGAGGATAATACAGCGTCGTATATGCTTCGCTTTGCCGACAATCCAAGCGATGCGCAGCACATCCGCGTAACAGAGCTATCGCTCTCAATGTTGTCGGGAGGTGCTGATGTGGCACTGCCTATTATCAAGCAGGAGTACTACGCTATGGAGGGACTCCTTACTGGCCCTGGTCTTGCCCTCTTCGCAAAGACTTGGAACGAGGGTGGCGATGTGTCGCAGTGGTATATCGACGGAGTGCCAACCATTATCGATGATATGGACTTGACCGAGATTAAGGAGTGGACTCCAATCGGCACAGCCGAGCGTCCGTGGACGGGCGAGTTCAACGGCAACGGCAAGAAGCTCATCAACTTCAACGCTTCGCAGCCAATGTTCGGACACTGCAAGGATGCAACTCTGAAGAACATCGTATTCGACGAGACATCGAAGTTCGTTGTCAAAGGCTCGTTCGATGCTCCATTGTACCTCGCACCTTTGGCTGCCGTCATCGAGAACACCATAGTAGAGGGTTGCACAAACAGCGCAACCGTATCTCTTGAGGCTTCGACTCAGAGCACGGCAGCTCAAATCTACCTCGCAGGATTGGTTTGTCAGAGTGATGCAGCTTCGGTTGTCAGAAGTTCGACAAATATGGGTAGCGTATCTGTCAGCGCAGCCGTAACTACCGCTGCCGACGCAGAGGATGCAGTCCGTATTGGTGGTATCGTGGGCGACAATAGCGGAACTATTGAGGATTGCTTCAACAATGGAAATTTGGCTCAGAAGGGAACTATCCACTACTCCTTCTTCGGAGGTGTGGCAGGTCGTCCGCACGAGAGTTCTATTATCCGCAACAACCTCAACGCAGGCACAATGACCTTCGCCGCCAATCGTGGTGCAGGCGATGCTGGTCGCTATGGCTATATCGGAGGTATTGTAGGAATTGCTGCGGGTGAGATTTCGGGCAATACAAACGAGGGTGATATCACCTCCACCTCAACCGTTAAACTCGTTCATATCGGAGGTATTGCAGGTGTATACAACGATGCAACCTCCATACTGAAGAACAACTCGCAGGCTAATGCTTCGGACTTGGTTGCTACGGGAGCAGCTCGCTACACCTATATCGGAGGTCTTATCGGTTATGTTACCGTTCCTCTAACTCTCGACTTCACGGTCGATACAGGCACTATAAGCGGCAACGCCTCCATCAATGGTATAAGCGACAAGTATGCATCGGGACTCACCGCTGTGGGCGGACTTATCGGATGTTGCAGCGCAGATTCGAGCGTTACCATCAAGTCGCCAACCTGGGATGGTAAGTTATCTATGGATATCACAGCAAATAGCGAAACTGCGGCTATCGGCATCGGAGGTATTGTAGGTGCTACCGAGAGTGCAATCACCATCTCAGGCTCGACAACTACCGGATCTATTCTGAGCAACGCAAAGGGCTTCACCGTAAAGAAGCTCACCAGCATTGGTGGCGTAGTAGGTATTGCAGAGGATGGCGTTACAATCACCGACTCGACAAATGGCGCAACATTGTCGTGGCCAATTCAGGATTCAAAGGCAAATGGAGCGATGTCATATATCGGAGGTATGGTAGGTATTGTTAGAGATGGCAATGCGGTAGTTACAAATTGCCACAATCGTGGTACTATCAAGATGGCACACTACAACAACAACGCCTACACAACGGCTATCACTTGTAACTTTACAGGAGGTATCGTGGGAGCCTATGGCGCAAGCACTTCGTTCGACGATTCGTGTACTCTCTTGGTTAAGGATTGTACCAACATCGCCAAGACCAACGCTACTCGTGGTGGCGTAGGAGGCATTATCGGTTACGCACAGAACGGAACTATCGACAACTGCACATTCACGGAGGGCAGTATGGCGGATGAGTACAACGCTTACTGCGGCGGAATCGCATCGGTAATTGCAGATTCGACCATTAAGAACTGCACCGTAAAGACCACCATTGCAGGTCAATATACAGGCTCATTGGACTTCCGTGGTGGAGGTATTGCAGCGTGGGTTACGGGTAAATCGCATATCGACAACTGCTCATTCTTCGGCACGCTTACAATCAAGGCATTGGATGAGACTGGTGCAGCAGAGTACTATGGCGGAATCGCAGGTTTGGTACCTGACGAGGAGACCAAGATTTCAAACTGCCGTTACGGTGGAACACTCTGCGGTGTGGAGATTAATGCGGACAACTTTATGGAATATCTCGTTATGAAACCAACTGTTACCAACGAGCAGAGCCCAGCAACCGTTGAGAACTGTTCATATTGGAATGGTAAATAGAAAATAAGAGTCTTGGTGGGCGGACACCAACCAACCTCCGCCCACCGAGAGTTACCAGAAAAGTTCAAAAAACAACCTAAATACAACCTTAAAACTATTTTCTATGAAAAAGGTACTAAAACGAGGCTATCTTGAGTATGAGCAGCCTCAACTTGAGTCAATGCTACTCGTCACCGAACGAGGATTCGCAAATTCAACTATGTTGGACGACATGGAGGAGACAGCAGGCGAATGGGTAAATTATTAACTAATCTAAAAACGGAGAACAGAGTTATGAAAAAGATTTTTAGAACAGTTGCAGCCCTCGCAGTAGTTGTATTTGCGGGCTGTACAAATGATTTGACAAATGATGTTGTTGCCCCCGTAGGTGGCAAGACAACCGTAGAGCTCGGTTTGGCCGAGTCGCGTACCTATCTTGGCGAATTGGAGAATGGTGTTCGCAAAGTATATTGGTCAAAAGAGGATGCTGTTAGTGTAAATGGTGTAACTTCAACGAGCATTGAGATTGCAGAGAACAAGCAATCGGCAACCTTTACATTTGAGAGCGTATTGGAATATCCATACTCAATCCTCTATCCTGCCGAGATGTACAAAGATGCATCGACAATCACTCTTGCAGCAGTTCAGGAGTCTGCAACAGGCACTTTTGCTGATGACCTTGCACCTATGGCTACCTATGTTGCAGCCGAGGACGCACCAGCTCTATTGCAACATCTTGCAGCAGTTGTTCGCTTGCAGATAAAGTCTGATGGCGAGCACGCTCACAACCTCAAACGCATCGAGTTCCGAGGCAATAAAGGCGAGCAGGTTTCGGGTGATTTCGCTATCGACTATGAGAACGCAACCCTTACCCCTACTTCGACTGCCGATGCAGACAAAGTTGTTGTTGCAAAGAAGAACAGCACTCTCTCGACAGAGGAGGCAGTTGAGTTGTTTGTGGTAGTTCCTGCACAGGAGTACACGGAGGGATTCTCGGTGCGCATTATCGACAATGCAGGTCACTATATGGATCTCAAATCGAAGGCAACAACCCTCGAAAAGGGTGAGATTTTGGCTATGCCTGTTGTTGAATTTACCCCTATAGGAACAGTTGTTGATACCGAGATTTCGATTGCTAACGCTGCCGAGTGGAACGAATTTGTAAAGGCTTACAACGAGGGTACTTACAAAGCCGACACAAATAATATCGTTGTAAACATCACTGGCGATTTGGAGTTCGATGACGCAACCAATGCTGCATTTGCAACTCTTGGCGGCACCGAGGCTGCTCCTCATTTCTACGGTACAATCAATGGTAACAGCCACGCCTTCAAGAACCTGGTTGCTACATCGGAGATTATCAAGAGCGCAAGCAACTCCACAATTAAGGATCTCGCAATCGATGTAACTTGTAAGTTCACTGCAAGTGGCGATTTCGAGGGCGATTGCTTTGTAGGCTCATTGGCCGAGAACCTTTACGCCTCGACACTCGAAAATATTGTAAATAAGGGTACTGTTGTTACCGACACTATGTTCACGACAGAGGACAAGAACCTCTATATTGGCGGTATCGTAGCGCGCACGGATGCTGGCTCAAAGGTCATAAACTGCCAAAATACCGGTAAAGTTGAGACCGACGCAGCTTCACGATTCGGCAATGCAGTTGAAGGAAAGGCTCCAAGCATTGGCGTAGTATATCACGGAGGTATTATCGGATATAACCGAGGTATTGTTGAGGGTTGCGTCAATTCGGGACGAGTAATCTCTGCTTTCAATGTCCATACGAAAGCTGTGGCGGGCATCACTGGTCGTTCGACAGGAACAGGTCTTATCAACAACTGTAAAAACACAGGTTATGTAATTGACAACTCCCCAAGAAAACTCACGCTTGAAGGTGTGGCTCTCAACGACTTCAATCGCAAGATTTATATTGCTGGAATTATCGGTACATCGGCTTGCGCTGTTAGCAACTGCCGTAACGAGGGTGAGATTACCTCTACATCAAGTGTTAAGGACTTCTATATGGCTGGTATTCTCGCTGTTGTCAATGCCGACAACATTCCATTTACCAACAATAGCAATATTGGTGATTTGAGCCTCGACGGAGGTGTTCGTTACCCTGTTTTGGGAGGTCTTATCGGCACGACAAATCAGCGTATAATGAGTGAGATAGACCTCGCGGGTTGCGAGTTGAAGGGTACTATCTCGGTAGCAAACCACGAGAGCTCAAAGAACTATCCTAACCCAGCATTGGGAGGTGCAATTGGTGAGTATACTTCACCAGAGAATGATGCGACAAAGGCAATCGTCATCAAGAACGGTCTATTCGAGGGTACGGTTACACGCAGTGGCGATGTTCAATCCTTGGCAGGTTATATGGGTTCGATTATCGGATATGCTCACGCATTGAATATCTCGAATTGTACGAATCAAGGTACTGTAACCTATGCTACACGCAGCGGTAGTGGTAGCAAATCGAATGGTTGTCCTCACCATGTTGGCGGTATTGTAGGATACATCCACACTGGAACTTCGTCAATCACAAATTGCCACAACGAGGGCGATATAAAGCAGTGGCACTACAACAATGGTAACACTATCGACACTCACAAATCGAACACCACAGGTGGTATCCTTGGTAGCTTCGGATATGTTGATGCAACAGGTACAATCACCATTTCGCAGTGTTCTAACTCTGGTTCAATCTACGGCTATCGTGGTATGATTGGAGGTCTTGCAGGCTTCTTGGCAAATGCAACCGTATCGAATTGTACTATTGAGGATTTCTATGCAGATAGCTCTTCACAGTCATATGCTGGTGGTATCGCAGGTTCAGTCGAGAACTCGACTTTGACTTCAATCGTGGTAAAATCTAAGGTATATAGCCAGACCAACGGTTCGGAGCCTACCCACGCAGGCGGTCTTGTAGCCTACCTCGCAATGGGCTCGAAGTTGTCGAATTGCTCATACTATGGCGATGTATCCATCAAACACGGAACGGCCAAAGATGAGTTCATCGGAGGTCTTGCAGCCGAGGTTCAGGATGGCACTACCATCGAGAATTGCAAGCTTGGCGGAACAGTAGATGGAGAGGAGATTTCCGCTTCTAACTTCGCTGACTATATTATCGGTGTTGGTAGCCTAACGGGAACAAACGGCAAAGCAACAATTACAGGTTGCTCGTACTGGAACGGAAACTAACAAGCTCTTTCAATCTCTTTGTCGGGTGGTACAAGCCACTCGGCAAAGAGATTCTCTATAATAAAAACTGATTACGATGAAACGATTTTTCATTCCTTTTTTAACCCTTATTTTTGCGTTGGCTTGCACACCCGATAATGGTGGCGACAACAATGGAAACCAAACCAGCAACGAAGGTTACAAGCCGTCGGGCAAAATCACCGTTAAAGGTATGGTTTATGGCGGTGGTAACGATGTCCTTGAGGGTGTGGTTATCTCGGACGGTCTTTTGTGCGTAAAGACCGATAAAAATGGTTACTATGAGTTAGATAGCGACCTCTCGCGCACGAAGTTTATTATGGCAAGTATCCCATCGGGTTACTCTGCCCCATCGGACAGCAACTCTCTGCCCGTATTCTTTCATCGCGTAACTGACGAGGAGAGAGAGAAGAATATGTGTATCCACACATTCGACTTCTATCCCATCACAAATAACCCCGATCGTTTCACGCTCTTTGTAGGAGCTGACCCGCAGCCGCGCGCATCGACTGCAGGCTACGACAATATCGCCTACCACTCGCTCGATATATGCGAGGACTTCTACCGCGATATGCGCGAGACTGCCGCAACTATCACCGACAGGAATATCTACGGATTGATGCTCGGAGATATCGTTCACGAGAATATGTCGCTCTTCGATAACTACATCGCAGGGCTCAAGTCGCTTGGCAATGTGCAGATGTTCAACATCCTCGGCAACCACGACAATGATCCTAAATCAAAGACAGATGTCGAAGGTCGCCACTCCTTCGAGGAGAAGTTAGGCCCTACCTACTACTCGTTCAACATCGGTAAGATTCACTTTGTAGTGTTGGATAACCTCATTATGAAGTTACGCTCCGATGGCACACTCCGCGACTTCGACCAAGGTCTCACCGACGAGATTTGGCAGTGGTTGCAGAACGACCTTTCGTATGTGGATCGTTCGACCACAATTATGGTGGCGGCACACTCGCCAATGTTTATGCAGACTACGATGAATGACCGTTCGCAAGGCGCGTCGGGACACCGTTACGACTACGCAAATCTCTTCTCGAAGTACGCCAAAGTACACGCTTGGGCAGGTCACTCGCACACTACATTCAACTACAACTATCCTGAAACAAGCAATCTCAAGAGTATCGAGGTACACACCGTAGCTCGCTCGACAGGTGAGTTGTGGACAAATGAGTACATATCGAACGGAACGCCGCGTGGATATACTATTGTAGAGGTCGATGGCGAAGATGTTAAGTGGTACTTCAAGCCAACGAAGTATCAAACTGCAAAGTATACGGGCAAGACCTCGCCTCAACCCGATTACAAGTACCGCGACTGGTCGTATGACGAGAGTGGCGTGGCTAAGTTGAAGAGTGGCAAGGTGCTGGATGAGTCGTACCAGATGAAGGTCTACAAGCCAGGAGAGTATCACAAGACCTACAAGGATATGATCAATGGCAAGGCTGCCGACAGCAAGTATGTATATGTTGATGTATTCCTCTGGGACGACAAGTGGGAGGCTCCAAAGTACAACGGTGCTACAATGACCAAAGTGGGTTACAAGGATGCCTACTGTTTGTGGAACTACGACATTAAGAACCACTACTCGACCTATGGCTACAAGCTCAAAGACAGCTCGGACTATGGCCCTTCTGACGAGGATTACCACACACTATTCCGTGCCTTCGAGTCAAAGTCAAGTGGAACGGGAACTGTAACAGTTAAAGACCGCTTCGGCAACGAATATGCGTCAACAATAACTTGGTAAGCACTAACAAACCTATAACAATGAAAAACTTTTTACACATCTTATCGGTAGCGTTATGCGCCATAATGGTTGCAGGTTGTCAGACAGACGCCACTTGCGACCTGCAAAAGGCGGGCACGACCACCCTCTCGGTTTCGATTGCGGAGACTCGAACCGCATTGGGCGAGAAGAGCAACGACACCTACCCTGTCTACTGGAGTGAGGGGGACTGCATAGCGGTTAATGGCATAAAATCGAATGCAGTATCCATAAACGAAGAGGATAAAACACGCGCCACATTTACGATTAATAGCGTGTTGGAGTACCCATACCTCATCACATATCCTCACACGGCATCGACCACTACCGAGTCGCCACGAGTGGTATTCCCTGCTGAGCAGAGCTACACTGAAGGTTCGTTTGCGCCCGAAAGTGCGCCTATGTGCGCCTATGCAGCGGGTAATAGCAACTCCATCGCATTGAAGCACCTCGCAGGCGTATTGCGATTGGCAGTGCGAAGCAAAGATGGGGAGGCTACAACTCTGAGAACGGCAACTATAACCTCCGAGAGAGCCATTTCGGGAGAGTTTGAGGTGGATTGCCAGAGTGCGACCATCACCCCTACCGAAGGTTGTGGAGAGAGTATAACGGCAACCCTATCCGATAACACTACACTCACTGCGAATGCCGACCGCTATATCTACATCGCCATTCCGTATGGCGAGTATGGCGAGTGCGATATTACACTTACCGACGCTTCGGGCAGATGTATGCACACGAAATGGAAGGGTGCAACTGTAAAGGCTGGTATTGTACGCGAGTTCAACAGCATTGTATTCGATCCTAAGGTTGACAATGTAATGCTTGAGCCAATGGTCGAAGTAGAGGATGAATGGGCCTACGACGGGATTTCGAATGTGCAGGGATATGTCCGCTGCAACGGAGAGCCTTTAGTAGGTGTAGTTATCTCGGATGGTCTGCTCTGCACAAAGAGCAACGAGCGAGGCTTCTTCTCGCTCAAGAGCGACTTGGCAAACGCGAAGTTTATTATGGCAAGTATTCCATCGGGATACTCTGCACCATCGGACGGCAACGGTCTGCCAATCTTCTACCACCACATCACCGACAGCGAACGCCAAAAGAACTTTTGCGAAGTAAACTTCTCGTTCAATAAGATAGAGAACAACCCCGATCGCTTTACGATGTTTATGGGAGCCGATCCGCAGCCGCGCGCATCGAGTGCAAGCTACGACAATATCTCCTTCCACTCGCTCGAAATCTGCCAGGATTTCTACCGCGCTATGCGCGAGAAGGCGGCAACAATAACCG
Source organism: Rikenellaceae bacterium (assembly GCA_015059875.1). Lineage (GTDB taxonomy): Bacteria > Bacteroidota > Bacteroidia > Bacteroidales > Rikenellaceae > Alistipes. The sequence continues at coordinate 41,021 of SUZQ01000009.1, forward strand.
ATAGAAACATCTACGGCTTTATGCTCGGAGATATCGTTCACGAGAATATGTCGCTCTTCGACCAATATATCGCTGGACTCAAATCGCTCGGCAATGTGCAGATGTTCAACATACTCGGCAATCACGATAACGATCCAAAATCCACGAATGATGTCGAGGGTCGTCATGTATTCGAGGAGAAGCTCGGCCCTACCTACTACTCGTTCAATATCGGCAAGATTCACTGCGTCGTACTGGATAATCTCATTATGTCGGTGCGCTCCGACGGTACACTCCGCGACTACGCTCAGGGACTCACTAACGAGATTTGGCAGTGGTTGCAGAACGACCTCTCGTATGTGGACTACTCGACAACTATATTTGTTGCGTGTCACTCGCCTATGTTTATGCAGTCGTCGATGAGCGACCGTTCTTCGTCATCCTCAAACCACCGTTCGGATTACGCAAAACTCTTCTCGAAGTACGACAAAGTACACGCTTGGGCAGGTCACTCGCACACGACATTCAACTATGTCTACCCTGCAACAAGCGCACTGAAAAATATCGAGGTACACACCGTATCGCGCTCTACGGGCCAGCTGTGGACAAACGAGTATGTCTCATGCGGAACACCTCGCGGATATACCGTAGTGGAGGTCGATGGCGAAGATATTTCGTGGTATTTCCAACCTACAAAGTATCAAACTGCAAAGTATACGGGCAAGACAACTCCTCAACCTGAGTACAAGTATCGCGATTGGTCGTACAATAGCAGTGGCGTGGCGATATTGAATAGCAACGGAGCAACACTCGACGAGTCGTACCAGATGAAGGTCTACAAGCCGGGAGAGTACCACAAGACATTTAACGATTTGGTTTCGGGCAATGCGGCTCGTAGCGGCTACATCTATGTCGATGTATTCCTTTGGGATGAGAAGTGGGAGAATCCTAAGTACAATGGCGTAGAGATGACAAAGGTGGACTATAAGACCGCCTACTGTTTGTGCAACTACGAGATAAAGAAGCACTACTCGACCTATGGTTACAAACTTTCAGAAAATTCGGAATATGTACCTTCCGACGAGAATATCCACACCATATTCTGCGCCTACGAGCCAAATGAGAGTGGCACGGGAACAGTAACAGTTAAAGACCGTTTCGGCAAGGTCTATTCATCGACAATATCTTGGTAAGGACAACAAAAAAACTATAACAGAATGAACTATTTGAAGAGATTATCACTCGTGTTTGTGCTGCTACTCTCGGTTGTAGCGGTATATGCAGGAGGTATCAAGGATGCAAAAGAGTTGGCAGCATTCGTAACCGCCATAAACAAAGGAGAGGATATCGCAGCCTTCCGTAACGAAAAAGGCGAGGTTTGTCTTGAGGCGGATATTGATATGGCAAAGGTCAAGAAACTCGCCCCGATAAAGTCGTTTGGCGGTGTTTTCAACGGACAAGGTTTTGCATTGAAGAATTGGAAGGCTCAGAATGGTCTCTTTCACGAGATTCTCGAAAATGGTAAGGTGTGCAACCTCCGCATCGATGCATCCTGCTCGATGAAGGCACAAAACAAGGGCGGAGAGAGTTTCGTGGGATGGATTGCTAACATCAATAGCGGAACCATCGAGAACTGCGAGAATCACGCTCCACTTACATATAAGTCGAGCTACACCACTGCAAATGTTTTTGTCGGAGCTCTTGTCGGCTCAAATCGTTATGTCATCTATCGCTGTAAGAACTTCGGCAATGTCTCCTCGGAGATTATCAGCTGCACCGCAGAGGTGGTTGCTCGTGTAGGAGGAATTGCAGGTGGAGGATGGTCAAAGCAGATGTCGTGCAGCACTATCGCGCGCTGCGAGAATCACGGCACGGTATCCTACGCAGGCGATGCAAAACTCGACCGCGTGGGCGGTATCACTGGCGAGGCATTCAGATTATCCATCAAGTTCTGCATCAATCGTGGTGCTGTAAGTTCGTCGTCAAGTACGGGCGAGGATGGCAAGATTGGTACTTCATCTGTTGCGGGCATTGCAGCCTTTGGCAAGCACGACATCTCTTGCAGTGATAACTTTGGCGAAATCACCGCAACTGGCTCACACATGGCAAATATCGGCGGTATCGCAGGTATGCCACACTCGAAGTTGGTCATTGCCGACTGTACCAACTACGGCAAAGTGGAGGGTACAACCGACTCGCCATCGAACATCGGAGGTATAGTTGGTAACATCGGACGCGAAGTGCATATCGTAAATTGCACAAATCGTGGAGATGTTCGTTTCGCAGGCTCAAGCCCATCGAATGCAAGTTGTACGGGTGGAGTCGTTGGAAATATCTACACCACACGAGGTGCTAAATTTAATGTCTACATGCGTCGTTGCAACAACTTCGGCACAGTGGAGAGTTTGGCGGGTGGAAACAACTACGAGAATCACGACAAGGCGATCCATACGGGAGGTATTGTAGGTCGCGCAAAGGGCGGCCCTGAAGCCCCTATCCGCATTCTCGACTGCGCAAATAAGGGAGTTGTAAAGGCTGCAACTGGCCGTAAGGGCAATATTGCAGGTATCGTCGCTGCAACCGAGGTTAAGGGCGAGTGGTTTGACAACAACTACGCACAAGTGGCAGAGCCGATGACCGATGGTGCAAATATCTACGGTCGTGTAACAAATAACCTCGGTGAGCCTATTGTGGGATGCGTTGTTTCGGATGGTAAGCAGTGTGTGCAGACCGATGCTAACGGAAACTACGCTCTCAAGAGCGATATGGAGAAAACCCGTTTTGTATTCATCTCTATTCCTGACGGCTACAAGCTCCCATACCGCAAAAGCGTAATACAAAATTTCCGTCGTATTCCTCGCTATGCGAAGGGTGCGATGGCAAACTTCACAATCGAGAAGCGCACCGAAACAGCCGACAAGTACACCGTAATTATGGTTGGCGATCCACAGATGCGAGGTCTTGGTCACGACGGCTCGGGCGAGCGTTATCGCGATGTTGTGCTACCAGATATCGAGGAGTTCAAGAAGAGCACCACGGGTGAGTTTTTCTCGATTAACTTGGGCGATTTGGTCTACAACTGGATGGCAGGCTACGACGACTATATGGATATCAACGCCCCTCTATCCTACCCTGTTTGCCATGTAATAGGTAATCACGACTACGACCAGCAAACAATCCTTGAAGGTAAGCTCGGTACTCAATTCTTCGAGCAGTATCTCACCCCTACCTACTACTCGTTCACAATCGGCAAGATTCACTATGTGATGGTAAACAGCATCGAGTACTCGCGCGAAAATGGCAAGAAGCACTATCGTTCAGGCTTGGATGACGATCAGATGCAGTGGCTTGAGGAGGATTTGAAGTATATCCCGAAGGATTACACCATCTACATCTGCGGTCACGCGCAGCTCTTCAAGAAGAAGGGCACATCGCCAAATGGCTCGCACGGCAAGTACAATGTGAACTACAAGCGTTACACCGAGCTTTTGAAGCAGTATAAGCGTGTATATTCGTGGTCGGGACACTACCACACGAACTACGGATTCGACTACGCTGGCAACGAAAAATTCCCTGGAATGGGCCACATATCGTGTATTACGGTAGCTCGCGCCATCGGCTCTTTGCGCTCGAATCAGGAGCTGAGTGCGCAAGGCGAGCCTAATGGCTATATGGTTGTCGAGGTGGATGGCGAGGATGTTAAGTGGTGGTACAAGGTCGTAGGCAAGGATCGCAACTACCAGATGCGTACATACTCCCCTACCCGCACCGGCGATGGCTATGTGAAAGTTAATATCTGGAACTACTCGAAGGAGAATTGGCAGCCTGTTGAGTGGTGGGAGAGTGGCAAGAAGGTTGGAGAGTTCGAGAAGTCGAAGGAGTTGGACCCCGACTATTTGAAGCTCCATGCCGAGAAGCTCGGTCATCTTCGTGGTCGTGCTGCGAAATATGCACAGCCTCAAAAGTCGGACTATATCTTCCGCATCAAACCAAGCGAGGGAGTTCGCAGTGGCGAGATTCGCGTAACCGACAACTTCGGCGTAACCTATACCGAGAAAGTTGAGTGGTAGTGAGGAGTTTTAGACGAGAGATGAGCGCAATTAGATAACGGCGAGTAACGGCTATTAAGGGCAAGTAAGGCAAATTGAGAATTGAGAATTGAGAATTAAAATGCTTTGCAGCGCACCCTTACTAGCCGTTAATAGCCCTTAATTCGCCTGCGCCGTGATAAGGGTGGGAGTTCGGAAACCCCAAAACCCTCCCGCGCTCCCTAGAACCCCCAGTACCCCCAGTACCCTTAGAATCGCCGCGCCGTGACCACCTTCAGAGTTCGGCTAATGGCTAACGGCTAAAAGCCAAAATAAGGGAGATTCTCACGGCTTCTGCGAAGCCTCAGAATGACGAATTAGTATAAATCACGACATTAAAGTATATTTTTTCGCAATTTTTTCGATAATAATAATAAATTTCTTAACTTTGGAGTGGGTTAGCATTTATAATGCAAGAGCAAAGCAATAAAATTACACACATTTTTAAACATTATGTTATGAAAAAATCTTACTTGATGCTACTACTCGTAGCGATGTTTGCACTTGTAGCGTGCAACTACAATGAATCGGAGGTTGTTGTAGACACAACACAAACTAACGAAAATGCAATTATCGATGGCAAAGTGTCATTGACGCGTGCAATCTCCAATGCCGATTTTGTATTTAGGAACACAGAAGAGCATGGAAATAAGACACGCAAAATCAAAAGTGTTGATGTATTGAAGAGAGCTAACGCTAATTCTCGCGTTACAAGAACATCTTCATTAGACGAGCAGGATGCTTTAGCTTATGTTGTAAATTACGACAATAACGAAGGCTTTGCAATCCTTGCTGCCACCACAAAACTGCCACCAGTTATCAGCATAGGCGATGAGGGTAATTTCAACACAGAAGGTTTTGTAAACTTTATTCAAAACAATGGCGCAACTCGTTCCGAAGAGGAGATACATCCTGCTCAAGAGGTACAGTATGCCGTTATCAGCAATTCACTTCTGTTGCAATCAGCAGGATATGGAGATTTACTTTTAAGGGGAGTTGATACAACGATGATACTTAAGTGTTTACCTCTTGTAAAGACAAAATGGAGTCAAGATCCTCCATATAATTATTATTCACCATTTCTTCCAAATTCTTCTACCACAAAATCCGCTGCAGGATGTGTTCCAGTTGCTGGTGCTCAAACATTGGCTTCGTTGTGTTATCATCACAATTGGAGACCTACTGTGCAATTAAGTGACGAATATTATATGGATTGGTATATTATTAATAGAATTATTTTTAATGATATAATCGAATTTTTATATCATGACAATTCAACAAATGCTTTAGCCGTAGCATCTTTTATCCGGGCTGTTGGAGAGGATGTTAATGCATCATATGGAACGGATACATCAGCACATCTTTCAGATTTAGAAAATACTTATGAGAAACTAGGTATGCTATCGGTGCGTTATGGAAATGAAGGTACTTTTTTACCCGTCACAAGAGAGAAAATATTTGATATGATTATTTCTGAAAATTATCCTGTAACAACTCTAGCACAAAGAGAAACAAGAGGGACAACAAAGGGTCACGCATTTGTGCTTGATGGTTGGTTAAGATTAGAATATAGTTTAATAAGTTTTAACAATATTGTGGTAAGTCCAGGTGTAATGGATGCGTTAGAAGACAATTTACAACGCAGTCTCGATTTAGTACATGTTAATTTTGGCTGGGGAGGAAGTTGTGATGGATACTATCTACCAGATGCGTTTGATTTAAATGCTGATAAATATAGAGAATATGCGGAAGATGATGATGATCCTTCCAATATGTCTTATGTATATGATTTAGACATTCTATATACTATCTACAGCCTATAACTGATGTGAACTATATTAAACATTGATTATTATGAGAACAAAGATATTTGTTGCACTAATAGCTATTATAACAATAACTGCGTGCGATATTAATTATTGGAGTAATCCATCTAAAAGTCAGTGTGAAACTTCTATTAACAATTTAATGGAACAAAGTCAGGATTTCGATGCAGATGATATTGCTCAATGGTTGCCAGGAGTGTGGAACGAAGATTCAATCATTATATACGATGAGAATTGGGAAACAATCGAAAAGGTATTCAAATATAATGGAAATTGGGACGACGACTTAGCAGGTGGCGCAGATGGACGATATACATTTACTGCAGAAGGCAATGGTAAGTATTCTTATACGCCAGAATATCCGCCAGTTGAGAATACATTTTCGTTCGATTGGCAGTATGAAGAGGCAGATAAAACACTTGTGTTAACTGGAGAAATGAGCCAACAATTTAAAGTGTCGGGATTCAATGGCAAGTATATTATATTGGACTTCTATGATACTGTGAACAAACATAATGAACGCCAAATACTCAAGAAAACAGTTGAGTAGACAAATTTTCATAGAGCAGGAGAGCCGAGAGTTTTCATTCGGCTCTCTCTTTTTGTACATATTTCTCCAAAAAATTCTCAATTCTTAATTCTCAATTCTTAATTTTTTACTATCTTTGTTCCGAAATGTGTAACTATATCTACATAACAGATACATTAAACAATTAAACAACTATGATTTATTCACACGAAGTGCAGCAGATGTGCTGCGTTAAGAAGGGTGCAAATCACGAGTCTGCTCCAATTCCAGAGGAGGGCAAGTGGGTGCGCGCTAAGGAGATTAAGGATATCTCCGGTCTTACTCACGGTATTGGTTGGTGCGCTCCACAGCAGGGTGCGTGCAAACTTACTCTCAATGTAAAGGAGGGTATCATTCAGGAGGCTTTGGTTGAGACTATCGGTTGCTCAGGTATGACTCACTCGGCAGCTATGGCTTCGGAGATTCTCCCAGGCAAGACTATCTTGGAGGCATTGAACACCGACCTCGTTTGCGACGCTATCAACACCGCTATGCGCGAGTTGTTCAAGCAGATCGTTTACGGTCGTACTCAGTCGGCTTTCTCGGAGGGTGGTCTCGTTATCGGTGCTTCGCTCGAGGATCTCGGCAAGGGTTTGCGTTCGCAGGTAGGTACAATGTTCGGTACTTTGGCTAAGGGTACTCGCTACCTTGAGATGGCTGAGGGTTACTGTACTCGTATGGGCCTCGACGCTAACGATGAGGTTATCGGTTATGAGTTCGTTCACCTCGGCAAGTTTATGGACTTCGTAAAGAAGGGCGTAGAGCCTGTTGAGGCGTTGGAGAAGGCTAAGGGTTCGTATGGCCGCTTCAAGGATGCAGTTAAGTATATTGATCCTCGTCACGAGTAGTAAACCATATTGTTAAACCTTAAAAAATCAGAAAGATTATGGCATTATTTGAGAGCTATGAGCGCAGAATTGATAAGATTAACGCTGTGCTTGCACAATATGGTATTAAGAGCATCGAGGAGGCAAAGGCTATCTGCGACGAGAAGGGTTTGGATCCATACAAGATGTGTGAGGAGACTCAGCCAATCTGCTTCGAGAACGCAAAGTGGGCTTATGTTGTAGGTGCTGCTATCGCAATTAAGAAGGGTTGTACAGCTGCTGCTGACGCTGCCGAGGCTATCGGTGAGGGCTTGCAGGCATTCTGTATCAACGGCTCGGTTGCTGAGGATCGTAAGGTAGGTATCGGCCACGGTAACTTGGCTGCTCGTCTGCTCCGCGAGGAGACTCAGTGCTTCGCATTCTTGGCTGGTCACGAGTCGTTTGCTGCTGCTGAGGGTGCAATCAAGATTGCAGAAATGGCAAACAAAGTTCGTAAGAACCCACTCCGCGTTATCCTCAACGGTCTTGGTAAGGACGCTGCGAAGATTATTTCGCGTATCAACGGCTTTACCTATGTTCAGACTCAGTTTGACTACTACACTGGCGAGGTACACGAGGTTTCGGCTACTCCATATTCGGACGGTCTTCGTGCGAAGGTTCGTTGCTACGGTGTAGACGATGTTCGCGAGGGCGTAGCAGTGATGTGGCGTGAGGATGTTGATGTATCGATTACCGGTAACTCGACAAACCCAACCCGTTTCCAGCACCCAGTAGCTGGTACATACAAGAAGGAGCGTGTGTTGGCAGGTAAGAAGTACTTCTCGGTAGCATCGGGAGGTGGTACAGGTCGTACTTTGCACCCAGATAACATGGGCGCAGGCCCTGCTTCTTACGGTATGACCGATACCCTTGGTCGTATGCACTCTGACGCTCAGTTCGCAGGTTCGTCTTCGGTACCTGCTCATGTTGAGATGATGGGCTTCCTCGGTATGGGTAACAACCCAATGGTAGGTGCTACCGTGGCTGTGGCTGTTGCCGTAGAGCAGGCGATGAAATAGTAGATTAAAATACTTTTTCAATATCAAGTCCCTGTAATCCAAAAGGTTGCAGGGATTTTTATTTGCTCCTATTACAACGATAAATAGTTGGTAAATGGGAAATCTCCACCCTCTCTGATTCTCTATAATCTGAGAAATTAAGCATCTCTACTCTATCCTAAATTTGCAAATGCAGTGTTAGCAAGGTTGCAAAAACGCTCTTTCTGCAATACTCCAAAATCCTTAATTTTGGCTGTTTTTTGAGAAAGTTTTGCGACTTATTTGCGACCATTTTTCCATTTTTTGCCATATGGTCGCAAAAATCCTTATAACAAACAGATTTACAGCAATATGACCGATTTTTAAGTGCTTCAAATTGTTAAACTTAAAAATTTTACAACAATGACAAGAAGCTCATTTTCAGTACTCTTTGCTATTCGAGATAGTAAAGTAAGAAAGAGTGGTAATGCGCCCATTGAGGTTACAATTACCGTAAATGGAAGAAGAACCAACTTCTCAACAGGCAAGTTAGTGCATATTGACAAGTGGGACAAAGCCAAACAACAGGTAAAAGGCAAAGATGATGAAGCCAAAAGCCTTAATCAGTTTCTACAAGCCGTGAAAACTAGACTTTATGAGAAGGAGGCAGAGTTAATGGAACGAGGTTTTGTGGTTACTGCGGAACTGTTGCGAGATGCGTACTTTGATAAGGTGGAAACATTAAAAGAGAAAACACTGCTCGAAGTGCTGAGAGAACACAACGAGGAGCGCAAGAAGATGGTTGGTAAAACTATTGCCCCTGCAACATATTGGGTGTTTGAATACTCGGAACGCCTCTTACAAGACTTTATCAGGGAGAAGTTTCAGCGACAAGACATCTATTTGCGAGAGCTGAATGTTGGATTTATTCAAAGTTTCCACGCTTACCTACTCCAATTTATGAAGCAGAACTCCTCAGGCAAGCATTTGAAGTTCCTGAAACAGATTGTCAATCTTGCAGTAGCTAAGTGTTACATAGCCTATAATCCGCTAAATATATATAAGGTGGAGCGAGAGCCCACAGATGTTGATTTCTTAGACGAGGAGGAGTTACGAAGGATTATCAACTTTGACACTCCGATACCACGATTTGAGAGGGCGAGAGATATGTTTCTTTTTGGTTGTTTCACAGGTCTTAGCTATATTGACATTAAGACACTAACCAATGAGCATATCGAAAAAGATGATATGGGTAGAATTTGGATTAAGAAGCGCAGAGTAAAGACAGGCGTTCTATCGAGAATACCCCTGCTACCGATTGCCAAACTCATTTTAGATAAGTACAAAGGCGGAGAAAGGTTACTTCCAATCCAAGATCCTTCGGACATAAATAAGTACTTGAAGGATATTGCTATTCTCTGCAACATCAACAAGCGCATAACTTTTCATACGAGTAGGCACACCTTCGCCTCAACGGTTACTTTGGCGAACAACATATCTATCGAGGTAGTTTCAAAAATGCTTGGGCACACCAACACTCGAATGACCACCCACTACGCCAAACTACTAGACAAGTGCATAGGCGAACAGATGGACAAACTCATAGACTCCTACGAAGATGTTGTTTAGCAACTACCCTGTTTTTAATCCCACTTATTTTTTATAGGTGGGATTTTCTTTTTATCTTTGAAGAAAATTGTAAGGTGATGAAGATTCAGATACCAAGGTTAAGCACAATGTTACCCAAACTCGAATCATTCTTTGG
>SUZQ01000010.1 GCA_015059875.1 Rikenellaceae bacterium
CGGCAGCAGTACCTACAGCCTGACCAATCAGGGCGCAAGTCGCCATTACGCGTGTTGCCGAGAATGCCATGTGCGAGGTAGAGATATCGCGACCTGCAAACATCAAGTTAGGAACATTCACCGAGTATAGGCAGTCGTAAGGGATGCCATAGCCCTGTTTGATAGGGTAGTCGTATCCAGCAGGGCCTCTGTTGAAGAATCCGTTAGGGTTGTGGTCATCAAGTCCCCAACCACCATACGCAACAACATCCTCGAAGTGTCCGCCCGAAACAACATCCTGCTCTGTAAGGGTGTGCGGAGCGACATAACGAGTAGACTCGCGCTTGCCAGGGATGGAGCCAACCCATACCAAGTCGAAATTGCGCGCTACGCCATTAGGATGGTTTTTGAGATACTCCCAAACTCCGTATGCAATCTTCTTCAGCTCGAACTGAATCTCGTTTGCATCGAAGATTGTATCGAAGTTCTTGCCCGAACACTCTATCCACCAGAAGTTGTTATTATGTACCTGGTTGAGGTATTTATAGTGAATCTTTACCCCAGGAATTGTAGATTTTGGAGTTGCATAGTTAAAGTCGTCGTCGGTGAACTTGTATGCCCATTGAGGAGCATAAAATGGGTGATGCTCGTTGGTTCTGCGCAGCTGCAAAAGGATAGAGTTGCCCATTGTTGTGTTGTTCGCAACGGTTGTAGAGAGATGCTCCTCATTGTAGGTGCTTTTTGCCTCTGTACCTCGGCGATACTTTGCACCTGAAATACGAAGAATGCCATCTCCCGTGCAGTCCAAGAACAACTTGCCCGAAATGGTGTACTCGGTGTAGTTGTTGCTGTTCCAGCACTTTACGGCTGCAATCTCCTCGCCACGCATCACGACATCGCGCACCGAAGTGTTGAGCAAAAGTCGGATGTTTGGCTCTTCAATAACTGTCGAATAGAAGATGTCATCCCACAACGGATAGCGTTGCAATGGATTGTAGTAGATATTTCGGCACTGCATCTCCTCTATGATACCTGCCTCCTGGCACTGATTCTCGCGAACACCTACAATACCCATTCGCATCTCGCTTGAAGCGTTACCACCAAGCACAGGGCGATCCTGAATAAGGATAACTTTCGAGCCGTGACGAGCAGCCGAGACTGCGGCGCAAATACCCGATAATCCACCACCGCAGACAACAATCGGTGCATCCATCTCGACATGGCGTATCACCTTGTCGTTCTCGTTGGTCTGGAATGCTGAGCCCTGCTGCTTGCGGGCAAGTTCCACACCCGTAATCTGCGCGGTAGCATTAGTTGAAAGCATTGCAGTTGCTACAATCGACGCAACAATAGTGAAGAATTTTTTCATAAGTTTTTTAGTGATATGTGATTTTTTGCAAAGATATGAAATATCTACAAATAAAACAAATAGGCAATCTTTTTCGGACTGCCTATCTGTCTGTTTTACTCTTATGTCTTTTACCAAGCAAAGAGAGGGTACTGCTCCATCAAGGCGTTTACATCCTTGCGAACAGTGGCGATGTTCTCCTCGTTCTCTGCGTCAGAGAGTACGCGGTCAATCAACTCCGCAATGTACTCCATCTTATCCTCCTTCAAACCACGAGTGGTGATGGCAGGAGTGCCGAAGCGCAAACCCGAAGTCTGGAATGCCGAGCGCGAGTCGAATGGTACCATGTTCTTGTTGGTTGTGATATCAGCCGCAACGAGGGCCTTCTCGGCAACCTTTCCTGTCAATTCAGGGAACTTGGTGCGAAGGTCTACCAAGATAAGGTGGTTGTCCGTACCGCCCGAAACAATCTTATATCCGCGAGCTGTGAGAGCTGCCGACAACGCCTGCGAGTTGCGAACAACCTGCTGCTGATACTCCTTGTACTCTGGAGTCAAAGCCTCGCCAAATGCTACAGCCTTTGCTGCGATAACATGCTCAAGCGGGCCGCCCTGAATGCCTGGGAATACGGCAGAGTTGAGAATCTGCGACATCTTCTTCACTACACCCTTCGGAGTGGTCAAGCCCCATGGATTGTCGAAATCCTTGCCGAGCAAGATTATACCGCCACGAGGGCCGCGCAAGGTCTTGTGGGTAGTGGAGGTTACGATGTGTGCATACTTAACGGGGTTCTCAAGCAGACCAGCTGCGATAAGACCTGCCGTGTGTGCCATATCAATCATTAGCAATGCTCCAACCTTGTCTGCAATTTCGCGCATACGCTTGTAGTCCCACTCACGCGAGTATGCCGAAGCTCCACCAACGATAAGTTTAGGCTTGCACTCCAATGCTTTCTGCTCCATCTCCTCGTAATCTACGCGACCATCCTCCTCGCGTACCGAGTAGCTTACCGCATTAAAGTATGTTCCCGACATATTTACTGCCGAGCCGTGCGAGAGGTGACCTCCGTGCGAGAGGTTCAAGCCAAGGAAAGTATCTCCTGGCTTCAACACTGCGAAGAATACCGCCATATTTGCCTGCGCACCTGAGTGAGGCTGCACATTAGCGTACTCAGCACCGTAAATCTTGCAGAGTCGCTCAATAGCAAGGCTCTCCACCTTATCGACAACCTCGCAACCGCCATAGTAACGCGCAGCAGGGTAGCCCTCAGCGTACTTGTTAGTCAAAACCGAACCCATAGCCTCCAGTACCTGTTCGCTAACAAAATTCTCCGATGCAATAAGCTCAATGCCTCGCATTTGACGGCTACGCTCTTCGGAGATAAGGTTAAAAATCTGTTCGTCTCTCTTCATTTTTCTTCTATTTTATTGTTAATCAATATCTTGCATTGTGAAGATGAAAAAACATCTTCCATTCATACTACAAAATTACAAGTATTTTCAAATAAAAACTCTATCTTTGTCCGAAACTTATAAACAAATTATAGTATGAAACTACTCGAAGGTAAGGTTGCGTTCGTTACAGGAGCTACTCGCGGCATTGGTCGTGCTATCGCTCTCAAATTTGCCGAGCAGGGGGCAAATATCGCCTTTACATATCTCTCATCAGTTACTGCCGCCGAGTCGCTCGTTGCCGAAATTGAGGCTCTTGGTGTGCGTGCCGTAGGCTTTGCATCTAATGCCTCAGACTTTGAGGAGGCGCACAAAGTTGTCGAAAAGGCTGTTGCCGAGTTCGGTCAAATAGATATTCTTGTAAATAATGCAGGTCAAACCAAAGATGGACTCATCTTGCGTATGAGCGAGGAGCAGTGGGATTCGATTATCGATACCAACCTTAAATCGGCATTCAACTTTACGCATGCAGTTGTGCCATTGATGGCGCGTCGTCGCGCGGGTGCAATCGTAAATATGTCATCGGTTGTGGGTACGAACGGAAATGCTGGACAGGTAAACTATTCGGCCTCGAAGGCGGGACTTATCGGACTTACCAAATCGGTAGCAAAGGAGATGGGCGTGCGCGGAATACGCTGCAACGCCATCGCTCCAGGCTTTATCGTTACCGATATGACCGACAAGTTGAATGATGATATTAAAGCTAAACTCGTTGCCGATATCACACTCGGTCGCATGGGAACGGCTGAGGAGATAGCAAATGTCGCCCTATTCCTCGCAAGCGATATGTCCTCTTACATTACGGGAGAGGTGATAAAGGTTGCGGGGGGAATGAAAGGGTAAAAATCGTTCTGAACGGCTCTTTTTGAGTCGCACTTCTGATGGCGAGTTCCTCACATAGCTTTACTATGCTGCGGACTCGCCACATTGTTTGTCTCAAAAATAGCTCGCTCATAAGCGATTTTTTTGGTTTGGCAGAGTTCTGAGCGACAAATTTTGCACCGCACTGCAGTAGCCGAGATGCATTTGTATTGAGGTTAATAAAATATCGGGTATCCAATTGAGAGGACACCCGATATTTCTGATATTTACTGTATTCTTAACTCTTAATTCTTAATTCTGTTACGCTCTTATAGACAAGCTCCTCGAATGCAAATGCCTGCATTGCGCAGAACTTACTGCGAGGCGAGTAGTAGCAATCTACGGTTACGCCCGCGATATCGCTCTCTCCGAGTGTCTCAAGCGCAACTCTGTCGCAGTTATTTACAATATCAACCACCTTTGCCTGAATCGACTTTTCGAACGAGTAGCTCTTGTGAACGAGGTAGCACTTATCTTCAGTGTGATATGGCGCGCCGCCGCCAAAGATGCGAATCGCGCAGAGTATCACGCCGATAAGAGCTGTTGCACCTCCGACTAATACTAAAGCCGATTTAAGGTTATTGGCATCGGAGCCATTCTCGATGAAGTAGTTGGCAACAAGGATGGCGACGCCTACTAAAAGTGTTACAAGGGGTATAATGATGCTTTTACGACGCTCAACTACAACGCCGTTAGACGAGGCACATAATGCCTCGATGAAATTTTTTTGTTCCATTTCTTTACTATATTTTACTTTGTGTTAAATTTTGTTTGCTTGCGATTAACGATTTTTAGGGTTAAATCGTTCTATCACAGCCTTAACTGACAAAGCATATAGAGATAGAAATCTATCGCTCTGGCGCACGAGCCGAGGCGATGTATAAATAGCGACACGGGGTAGTTGAATATTACCGATATATGCCCGATGTTTGCAGCACTAATATTTCGTTGCTGCATGTGTCGCTGTGTGTTTATCGTGGTTGTCTGTACCGATGGCGCGGTGATGGTTGAGGTGCGCTCGATATCGATATTGTGGCGATTGTTGCAGAGGAGTTGCTCGTGGTGTCTGTCACAAATCTCGCAACTATCGCTCTTTGGGCTCTGCAAAGCATCTCCCATCTCGAAAATTAGAGCTCCGAGAATAATGAGTAGTATTTGTAAATATCTCTGCATTGCGTTACAAAGGTAACAAAAAAAAGTGTGATGACAAATTTATCACCACACTCAGACTACATTATTTTGTCAATCTCGCGTTATTTGACAACAAACTCGGCAGTCAGCAAATCTTTATCACTTGAAGAAGCTCCGACCATAACCTTGAATGCACCAGACTCAACCACACGCTCCATATCGAGGTTGTAGTAGCGCAAGTGTTCAGGGGTGAGAGTAAAGGTAATGCGCTTGCTCTCGCCTGCTTTCAATGCCACACGCTCAAAGCCCTTCAACTCCTTGACAGGGCGCGTTACATCGGAGATGCAGTCGCGAATATACAACTGTGCAATCTCGACACCATCACGCTTGCCCGTATTCTTAACCGTTACACTCGCCTCGATATTCTCATTTGCCGCAATCTCGCTCTTGGAGAGTTGGAGGTCTGAATATTCGTATGTTGTGTAGGAAAGGCCATGTCCGAAGTGGTAGAGTGGCTTGTTAGGAAGATCCTGCAACTTGTAACGATAGTGCGATGGCTTGTGGTTGTAGTACATCTGAATCTGTCCCGACGAGCGTGGGAATGTAATAGCGAGCTTTGCCGATGGGTTTACCTTGCCGTAGAGAATCTCAGCAACCGCCTGACCTCCAACCATTCCAGGCTCCCAAGCGCATACGATTGCAGGAAGATGCTCGTCTTCCCATACAACTGCTTGAGGGCGACCAGCTACGATAACAAGAATTGTCGGTTTGCCACTTGCATATACCTTCTTTACCAAATCCTGCTGCAAGCCGTAGAGGTGTATCTCTGCGCGATCTTGATTTTCGCCACAGGTCTTTCCGCCACGACGAGCGCGAAGGCTTGTTTCGCCTGCTACAACGATGTTCAAATCTACGGTGCGAGCCAAACGAGCAGCCTTATCCACATTCTCCTGCTTCATCCTCTTTGGTGTGTTGCCTTGGTCTACGAAGAGGAAATCGGTCTGTGGAGCAACTTCGCGCAAGCCTTCGAGAATAGTGGTTACATTCTCTGGCTTTTGAGGAGCAGCCCAATCGCCCATAATATTCTCATCATCGGCATTTATTCCCGTAACGAGAACTCGTTTATACTTCTTTACATCGAGTGGAAGAATACCATCATTCTTCAAGAGTACGATGGAGTTGCGGGCAGCCTCCAAAGCGGTAGCACGATGCTCCTCGCACATACGAATCTTGCGTCCCTCCTCGGCATCACAGTATGGATTTTCGAACAACCCAAGACGGAACTTTGCGGTAAGAATACGGCGTACAGACTCATCTATACGGCTCTCAGGAATGCGTCCCTCCTTGACCAACTCAACGACCTCCTCGTTCCAATGAATACCGTGCATGTGCATATCCATACCCGCCATAATCGACTGGTAGTAAGCCTCTTTGCGGCTTGGTGCAGCTTTGTGGAGTGTGTGAATACGCTCGATATCCATCCAGTCGCTCACTACAAAACCCGTGAAGCCATATTCGTCACGCATCTTCTCCTCCATCAACCACTTGCTCTTGTGACAAGGGATGCCGTTAATCTCGTTGTGAGCTGTCATCAACGAACCTGCCAATCCCTCGCGGATAGCCTTCTCGTATGGTGGAAGGAATACCTCGAGTAGTGTACGCTCCGAGATATCACTCGGTGCGTGGTTCGCACCATTTACGGGTTGTGAGTCTGCGATGCAGTGCTTGATACAAGCCAATACATCATCTCCGCCCTGCATATCGCCTTGATAGCCACGAATATGAGCCAAACCCATCTGACCGACAAGGTAGGTGTCCTCGCCAAAAGTCTCGCCTACACGACCCCAACGGGCATCGCGTGCAACATCAATATTTGGGTTGAAAGTCCAATGCATATTCATTGCTCGCATCTCCTTAGCGGTCTGTCGAGCAATGGTGTAGGCCATTTCGGTATCGAAAGAACAAGCTTGACCGATACTTGTAGGATAGGCGGTGTTGTTTGGAGCAAGGCAGTTGCCGTGAATTGCGTCAATACCTAAAATCAACGGAATACCGAGGCGCGACTCCATCGCAAGGTGCTGCAACTCGTTTGCCTCCTCAGGTGTCAAAACATGGAGATACGAGCCAATCAACCCCTGCTTTGTCCACTTACGGAGTGTGTCCGCGTTGATACCAGGGTAGTAGCCTTGTGCGTCTTGATTGTCGGCTTGAGCCTTCTTGTCGCGGGTTTCAACATGGACAACTCCGCAGAATTGGTTCATCTGTCCCACCTTCTCCTCGATGGTCATCTGTGAGAGCAATGACTCAACACGCTTCTCAATGGGAGCATTAGGGTCTTTGTAATCGACTTTGCAACACGATACGATTGCAAAGGCTACAACTGCAAATAGAGCTAACTTTTTCATTATCTGTGTAGTTTTTTATGGTTTATCGAATCTGTGCGCCGTGTTTATGCTCGAATGCCGACTGCAAAGCCGCCATAGTACGCTCAATGGTCTTGTCGTTTAGTGTTTGATTCTTATCCTCAAGGATAAACGACAATGCATAGGACTTCTTACCCTCAGGTAGCTTGTCGCCCTCGTAGACATCGAACAGGGCAACGCTCTTGAGGAGTTTCTTCTCGGTAGCAAATGCCGTAGCGCGCAACTGCGAGAACGAAACGCCCTTATCAACGAGGAGAGCCAAGTCGCGCTTAACCTCTGGATACTTCGACAACTCGCTTGCTGCAACCTTGTGCTTGCGGGTAGCCTTCAACAAGAGGTCGAAGTCTATCTCTGCGAAGAACACATCCTGCTTCAAGTCGAACGCCTTGCAAATCTTGGCATTTACCTGTCCGAGCTGCGCAAATGGTTTGTTGTTGAGGTACAACTCTATAGCATCGCCAAATAGGTCGCTATCCAAAGACTCGGTGCGCAGAGCGTAGATATCCAAGCCAAAGCGGCGGAGCAACAACTCGACCGTTGCACGCAAGGTGTAGAACGATGCAGGCTCAGCCTTCTGATTCCACGACTGCGGAGTTGCCAAACCTGTTACAGCAATTGCCAAACGGTAGTTCTCCGAGTATGATGCAAGTGGAGTAACCTCCTCGCCCTCCTTTGGCTCTACTTTGTTGTAGAAGTAGCAATTTCCGAACTCATAAATCTTCAAGTCGCCATTGCGATGGTTGGCGTTCAATTGCACAGCCTCCATTGTATTGAACAACAAGGTCTGACGCATAACGCCCAAATCTGCCGAAAGTGGATTCATAATCTTTACGCACTGCTCCACAGGGTAGGCGTTCAAGCCTTCGTAGTAGGCGGTCTTGGTGAGTGAGTTCGACATAATCTCGGTGTAACCACGAGCCGTAAGCATATCGGCTACAAGATTTGTCAAACGAGTCTTATCGGGCTTCTGAACATAGGAGAGTGTCGAATTAACCTTCTCCGAAACCTCTACATTGTTGTAGCCATAGATGCGCAAAATATCCTCGATAAGGTCAGCTTCGCGCTGAACATCAACGCGATATGGCGGTACGGCAACGCTCCATACATCGCCCTCCTCCTTCTCAATCTTAACCTCCAACGCCTCGATGATTGTGCGGAAGGTCTCGGTTGGGATCTCCTTGCCGATAAGCGACTTTGCACGCGAAACCGAGAAATCGAAACGGAATGGAGCAACCTCCGCAGGGTTCGAGTCGTATATCTCGCTTGAGATAGTTCCGCCTGCTAACTCCTTGAACAAGAGTGCTGCGCGCTTCAATGCGTAAATCTGCAAGTTCGGGTCTATACCACGCTCGAAACGGAACGACGAGTCGGTGTTCAAGCCGAAACGCTTTGCGGTTTTACGCACCGATACTGGGTTGAAGTAAGCCGACTCGATAAAGATGTCGGTTGTGGTGTCGCTAACACCCGAATCCAAACCTCCGTAGACACCCGCAATACACATTGGACGCTCTGCCGAGCAGATCATCAAATCGTCGGCTGTGAGGCGACGCTCTACACCATCAAGGGTGACAAACGGAGTACCCTCGGCGCAGTTCTTAACTACAATCTTTCCGCCCTCAATCTTCTCAGCATCGAATGCGTGGAGTGGCTGACCGAGTTCAAAGAGAATGTAGTTTGTGATATCTACCAAGTTGTTCTTTGGGTTTACTCCCGCGGCGCGGAGTGAGTTCTGCATCCAATCTGGCGATGGGGCAATCTTGCAACCTTTAACTGTGATGCCCGTATAGTGAGGGCAAGCGGTGGTATTCTCCACCTCCACCTCAATCTTCAGGTCGTGGTTATCCACTGCAAAAGCCTCTACGCTTGGCAACTTCAACTCTGCCTGCTCGCCACGAGCGCGAAGATAAGCCACGAGGTCGCGAGCAACACCGATATGCGAGCCTGCGTCGATACGGTTTGGAGTCAGACCAATTTCGATAAGGTAGTCGTCGGTGATATTGTAGTACTCCTTTGCAGGTGTGCCGACAACGGCATCTGCGGGCAACTCAATAATACCATCGTGCGACGAGCCGATACCCAACTCATCCTCTGCGCACAACATTCCGAGCGACTCTACGCCACGAATCTTCGAACGCTTAATCTTGAACTCCTCGTCGCCACCATCGGGGTAGAGTACTGCGCCAACCGTAGCGCACATAACCTTCAAACCCTTGCGGCAGTTTGCAGCACCGCAAACAATCTGCAATGGAGCCTCGCCACCAACATTAACCGTTGTGATGTGCAGGTGGTCCGAATCTGGATGCTCTTCACAGGTGAGAACCTCTCCGACAACAACGCCAGCCAAGCCACCGCGGATAGTCTCAATCTTTTCGAAGCCTTCAACTTCCAGACCAATGTCAGTCAAAACTGTTGCTATCTCCTCTGCCGAGAGGGTAGTATCAACATAGTTCTTTAACCAATTAAATGAGATATTCATACTCTATATTTTTTGTTTATTTGTCTACACAAGCCAATAATCGCACAAAGGTAGTAAAAATAACGGAAAACGGAAAGCGGAAAACGGAAAACTTTTTTGTTTTTCGGTTTTCGCTTGGAGTGTGAAAACGGACCGCTGCGATTAAGTCGAGAGCAGAGGCTGCTTGCAGACTATGCCGAGACGGAGCAGTGAAAAGCCCACGCAGTGGGATTAAAGCGGAAAACGGAAAACTTTTAGTTTTTCGGTTTTCGCTTGGAGTGTGAAAACGGACCGCTGCGATTAAGTCGAGAGCAGAGGCTGCTTGCAGACTATGCCGAGACGGAGCAGTGAAAAGCCCACGCAGTGGGATTAAAACGGAAAACGGAAAACTTTTAATTTTCAGACGAGAGACGAAAGACGAGAG
Source organism: Rikenellaceae bacterium (assembly GCA_015059875.1). Taxonomy (GTDB): domain Bacteria; phylum Bacteroidota; class Bacteroidia; order Bacteroidales; family Rikenellaceae; genus Alistipes. The sequence continues at coordinate 10,073 of SUZQ01000010.1, forward strand.
TGACAGACCCCACCGCCCTAACGGGCACCTCCCCTAACTTAGGGGAGGAAATAAAACTGAAACCAAAAAACTTTCAGCGCACCCCATAGAGCGACCAACGGGAGCGCCCCCATAAAGGGCGGAACGCCCGCCCCTATAACCCCCAGAAAGGTTGCGCCTTGACCACCCTCGGAGTTCGGAAAACCCAAAAAAGCGTACCACCAACCGATGATACGCTCATTGTGCTGAGTGTCGAGATGTTACGCCTTTGCCTTATCCATCTTCTTGCCGAAAATTCTATCCATAACCACTGCAATGGCTGCATCTCCCGATACATTGCATGCAGGGCCATAACCATCGAGAGCCAAGTAGATAGCCATCAGCAGAGCAGTCATCTCAGGCGAGAAGCCGAGAATTGTCTCAAGCAGTCCCACCGATGCCATCAATACACCTCCCATAACGCCCGGAGATGATACGGCGGCAATAGCCTGCATCAGTGCAAAATTGATGAACAGAGCGATCGGAATATCCACGCCAAACATATAGGCCACAGCAGTAGTGGTTGTTACGAGCTTAATGGTCGAACCGCACATATGGGTATTCGAGCAGATTGGCACTACAAAGTTTGCAATATCCTCACGCACACCCATCTTGAGTGCACATTTCGTGGTAACAGGGATAACAGCTGCCGACGAACAGATCGAGAAGCCCGTAAGGTATGCAGGCAAGATGTTGTAGAGGCAGCGGAACGGATTTTTACGACTGATTATACCCGCGATAATATACTGCGTAATGAGATAGAGAATCGAGAGTACAACACCCGTGCCGATCACCTTTACACCCGTGCCGAGAACAACATCAATAACCCCCTTTGCACTCATTTCGCAAATCATTGTGAAGATGTAGATTGGCAACAGCGGAATAATGGCCTTCTCGATAAACCACTTAACGACCTCGCCAAACTCCTCAAACCAAACCTTCACTGATGGAGCTTTGATAAAGATAGTTCCCAAGCCGATAACGAACGAGAGGACAATTGCAGTCATCATATCGCACACTGGCGGAATTTTTAGCGTGAAATATGGTGCAAACTCCTTCTCCGAAAGGGCCTCTGCCGATAACTCGCCAACTTCAAGGATATGAGGGAAGAAGCTCGTTGCACAGCCATACGAGAACAATGCTCCGCATACTGTCGAGATGTACGATACGGCGATAACAAAGATAAGCATCTTGCCTGCGCCTTTACCCAAATTGGCTACGGCAGGAGTTACCAAACCAAGTACCAATAGAGGCACAGAAAATTTCAGTAACTGCGCAAACAAGACATTGAAAGTCTTGAAGATGCGGATAAATACATCGGGCAGAAACAGACCGAGTACTGCACCCAAAGCGATGGCGATTACCACCTTTGGAAATAGTCCGAGTTTGATGTTTTTCAACCTTTCGATAAAGTTCTTCATATTATTATTTTTTTTGAGTATTTTATTTCGATCCGATATATAAGAATACCATTCCCACAAGTATAAGCAACAGATCTAAAGCCTTCGCCTTTAAGTTCCTCTCGCCAAACAGCAATGCTCCGCAGCCGAACGATACAACCACAGACGAGCGACGAATCATTGCAACCACAGCAATCATTGCCGAGGCGTCGGTCAGAGAGTGGAGATATGCCATATCGCCAGCGGTCAGCAGTATCGAAATCATCGGTATTGCCCACGACCAATGGAACGGTTGCTCTTTGCGTTTTGGTAGCCACAAAATAGCTACAATTACCGACATCAGCAAGAATTGGTAGAAGGTGTACCAGCTCTGCACAAAGACTGCATTGAGCGAGTACATAATATAGCGGTCATACAAGCCGCAACCCACGCCTATAATTGCCGCTGCTGCAACGCAATATATCCAACGATTGTGGGCAAAATCTACACCCTCTTTCTTGCTCGAACGGCTCAAGAGGTAGAGCGAGACGATAGCTAAAATTACTCCCACCCATTGGTAACCATTAAGCCTTTCGCCAAAGATAATCATCGCCCCGACGAGTGTCAGCACAGGGCGTGTGGCGTTGATTGGGCCTACAATTGTGAGAGGCAGATTTTTTATGCCGAAGTAGCCGAAAATCCACGACGAAAGCACCATCACTGCCTTGATCATAACCATTGCGTGGTCGTGCCACGAGCCTTGTGCGGTAGCGAGTAGTGTGTCGCTAAGCCACTCTGTTCCTGCCGCCGAATCGATGAGCGCAGGTAGGAATATAATTGTTGAAAATAGGGTGTTGAGCCACAACACGGGCAATACGGCATTCTCCTTTAGCGAACGCTTTTTTGCTACATCGTACAAGCCGAGCAACAGAGCCGAGAGAAACGCTAACGATACCCACATACGACTATCCGAAGATTATAATATTAGTGATTACAAACACTGCGAGAGTCAAACTTGCCAAGCCATTGAGTGTGCCAAATGCGATGCCGATTGAGCGTTGGCGAGTTGGTGTGACTAAAACATGTTCCGCTACCAAAATTGCCGTAAACAATCCTACTCCGCACCACAATACCCAACTCTGTGGCAACTGCAATGCAAAGAGTACGAGTGCCGCAACACTTATACAGTGGAGAGCTATACTTATATATAAAGATGTCGCCACCGAGAAGTGTGATGGGATTGAGTGCAGCCCTCGTTCGCGGTCAAACGCTGCATCTTGCAGTGCGTAGATAATGTCGAAACCACCTGTCCAAGTCAGCACCACCAACGATAGCAGACACGGCACAAAAGTTAGTGTTCCCGTAACTGCTATATAGGCCCCTGTAGGGGCAATCGAGAGCGATAACCCAAGTACAAGGTGCGCCAACGAGGTGAATCGCTTGCAGTAGCTGTAGAACATCACCACCGCCAAAGCTACTGGCGAGAGCAGTGCCGTCAGCAGATTTATAGTCATTGCGGTAGCTACAAAGAGCAGAGCATTGACAACGACAAAGGCGAGAGCGTTGCGTGGCGAGATTTGCCCCGAAGGGATTTCGCGCGAGGTGGTGCGAGGATTTTCCTTGTCGATATCTCGGTCTGCCCAGCGGTTGAACCCCATTGCAACATTGCGGGCAAATACCATACACAACACCACCTGCAACAGCAACCACCACGAAAACTCCGCCTCGCTGCTCCACAGCGCGTAGGTGAACGCCACGAGTGCAAAGGGCATTGCGAAGATTGTATGCGAGAACTTTACGAGTCGCAGATATTTTGATATTGATTCAATCATTGCGCACTATTTTGTCTGTTGCAGATGTAGAATTTTGAGCTGCTTGCCAAACTCCTTTGCCGAAAGGCCCGTAGTAACCTTAATCTTGCGCGACGAGTGAGGTAATATGTCGATAAAGTTATCCTCGAATCGACTCTCCAAATCCTCTACTGCAAGATATACGGCGCGAGCAAACTTATCTGCCGAGAGTGTTACCTCTACACCATCTGCCGTGTCGGCAACCTCAACTTTTACCTCCGTTGTCGGGAAGTTCAAGTAACGCTGGCGCACGAAGAAGTTGGTATTCGAGTAGCTCTTCTCGCCAATGGTCAAGGTCGATGCAATCACAACATCTTCAGCCTTTACCGAGCCAAGCAACGAGTCGATGCTCTCATTTATGAATATCGTACTTGTATTTGCAGCTACTTTTACGCGCTTTGAAATCTCCTTTACGACCTCTCCGTCGAGTGTTACAATTCGGAGCTTTAGCTCTCCCGTTTGCGCTGTTTGGCTATCTGACACCACAAATACCTTCAATCTTCCATCGCGAGGGTATGCCGTAACCATATACTTGTCGAAGAAGTGGCGGGCGAAGTAGTGCTGTGCCTTCCAGCGACCGTAGTAGTCGCGGCTTGCCCACGAAGCTACGGGCCAGCAATCGTTGTGCTGCCAGAAGAGTGAGCCTTGACAGAATGGCATATCGCGACGATGAGCCTCTACAGCCAGCTTTATAGCGTCGCCCTGCAACACCTGTGTCATATAGCAGAACTCAGGGAAGTTCTTTGCCTGCCAATAGTTATCTTCGAGGTATTTGTTGATTCGCTTGTTCGCCTTGCTACCCCCTCGTTGGTGCGACATCATAACCTCCGACTGAAGCTGATGGTCGCGCTGCTCTGGAGCGTAGAGTTTCACAGACTCAAATATTGGGAATGATTGGAATCCGTACTCACTGAAGAAACGCGAACGAACAATGTTGTAGTTGTCAATATCCTGCGAGCTGCCCCAAACCTTCCAGTAGTGCAGGTCGCCCATGTGAGCCTCTTTTGCTGCCGAAACATCCTTTGCAGTCCACGGTGACATAGGGTGGTAGTAGCGTGATGGATCGTACTCGGCACACACCTTTGGCAAGAGGTCATAGTATTGGTAGTCGAATTGCGCCTTCTGCAAATCGTAATACTTCATATCTATTCCCTTCTTGGTGTAGGATCGGTGACAAGCCATTAGCGTGTCGTAACACTCATTGTTACCGCACCACAAGGCGATACAGCCATAGTTGCGCAGACGCTTTATATTATCTATCGCCTCCAAACGGATATTCTCGGCAAACTCACCCTCGACAGGGTAGAGCGCGCAGGCAAACATAAAGTCCTGCCAAACCATAATACCGTTCTTCTCGCAGAGTTCGTAGAAGATGTCGTTTTCGTAGATTCCGCCACCCCAAACTCGCAACATATTCATATTTACTGCCACTGCATCGGCAATAGTCTGCTCGTATGTGGTTTGCGATACGCGAGTGAGAAAACTGTCGCAAGGGATGTAGTTTGCGCCCTTTGCAAATACTCTCTTGCCGTTCAGTTCAAAGTAGAACGAGCGACCAAACTCGTCGTTCTCGCGCACAACCTTCAATGAACGCACTGCAATATCGTGATGTCTCGAATCTACAACCTTGCCACCAATCTCCACTTCGGTGCGGAAGCCGTAGCGGTGAGGCTCGCCCAAACCGTTTGTCCACCAGAGTTTCGGCTTTGCGATTGACATAGGAACGATAGCCTTGTTTTCGCCAGCTTTGAGCGTTGTTGTACCTTTGGCAAGCACCTTGCCTGACTTCTCGTCAATAACGCGCAACTGAGCTGTAGCACTCTCCTGCGAGAGAATTTCAAACTCTACATCAATATCAGCACGCTTTGCGGTGACGCTCTTTTGATTGTAGAAGATATCGCTTATGCGCAACGAGTTCCACGCCTCAAGATAGACAGGTCGCCAAATTCCCGATGTGATAAGGCGTGGGCCCCAATCCCAGCCGTAGTGGTATCCCGCCTTACGGCAAAAGACACTAATTTTACGCTTGAGCAGACCTCCATTCTCTGCTTGGTCATTCCAACGATAGTATTGGAATGGCAGGGCCTCCCACTTTGGCATATCAATCTTCACTACGGAGTGGAAATATACTCTCAAGTGGTTCTCTCCCGCACGAAGATGAGGCTTTACATCCACTCTCCAACGGCGGAACATATTGTCTGCCTTGAGTATCAATTTATCGTTGAGATATACATCTGCGTAGGTGTCCAAGCCCTCGAATACCAACTCAATGCACTCCTTCGACATCACATCCTTGTCGGCGGTAAATGTTGTGGCATACTCCCAATCCTCCTTATCAACCCACTGTACACCGCGCTCATTGAGACGATAGAATGGATCCTCGATAATATCATTTGCCATAAGGTCGGTGTGGACAACACCCGGAACGGTTGCGTTGTACCAATTTACGCCTCGATGCTGCTTGAACTGCCAACCATCGTGTAGCAGCTGACGGTGGGGTGCTGCGTATGAAACACAAAGGATTAACGATGCAATTGTAAAAAGTGTAAATCTCTTCATTTCTCAGTCTCTTGTATTATTCAATTAGTAGTTGGTTGCCTATTCGTCTACTTAATAGCCTCAATAGAGTCGGCATATATGCTCCACATCGCGTCCGACAGATAGGCATTCAGAGCCTCGCTCGGCACCGCTATTTTGCGATCATCGGCATTGTATGCAAACACATTACTATCGCCAAGTAGAGGCGGCTGTACGGCAAGCGATGTTACACTCTTCAGAGCCATACACCCTGTAAACGCCTTTGCGTCTATCTCCTTTGTTGCAGACGAGAGAGTTACCTCGGTCAGATTTGAGCAACCTCTAAATGCCTCCAAACCGATTGTTTTGGTGGTTTCGCCCGTCTTTAGGCTCTTGATTGAGGAGCAGCGAATAAAGGCTCGGCTCTTAACCTCTGTGGCGCTTGTCAGCGATAGAGTAGTTACAAGTTGGTTACCTTGGTATAACTCTCCTGTCAGGGTTATCGGATTTGCCGATTCATCATAGAACTCAATACCGCACCATGCATCCACGCTCTCTGTCGCAACTTTTCTGATGTTGCTACAGCCTTGAAATGCCTGCTTACCAATGTAATGAACAGAGGCAGGAATTGTTACCTCAGTGAGAAGTGCGTTGTCGATAAAAGCGTAGTCGTTAACTCTTTCAACGCCATTTGGAATTACCAACTTCTTCACCTTGTTCCCCTCAACGACAAGCATCTGCGCGTAGGATGCTGGATTTGCCGCAGGGTTTGCAAACTCTATTGCGCACCAATGGACAATAGATGGGATATGCAGAGAGTTCAGTGCCACACAGTTGTCGAATGCGTATGCCTTGCAACGGAGTAGTCCGCTACCCAATGTAAGACATTCGAGATTGATGCACTCAAAAAATGCCCGTTCGCCAATGGTTGTGATTGAGTTCGGCAGCGAGATGTTGAATAGATTGTGGCAATTCTCGAATGCGCTCTCCTCAATTGTGGTTACCACTCCAGCGAAGCGAATTACATTTATGCCAAACTCCGAGTACTCGACACTCTCCACCGCAACATCGAAAGCCTCCTCATTAAGGTAGATAAGCTCTCTGCCGTCAGCTGTAGTAAACCAAATTTCGTTGTTTGCGGGTACACCCAACGAGGCGATGGTCGAGTCGCTTGAATGGCCATATTCAGGCTCTTTCTCACAAGCTATCGCGCTGAGTGCCAATACAATTACGCATATCACTCTGTATATCATCTTCATCTTCGTAGATATATTAACTTGTTTTAGACTATTTTACTGCAGTTCCGAAGAGCGTTGCCGACGAGCAATCCGAGATTACAACATCGACATAATCGCCCGCTTGCAGCCCCTCCACCCGGTCAAATACAACCATCTTATTTTGCGAGGTGCGGCCACAAAGTTGCTCGTTGCTGCGCTTGGAGAATCCCTCGATAAGTACCTCAAAAGTCTTGCCTATATCGCGTCGATTACCCTCAAGCGAGAGTTCGTTCTGCAACGCAATAACTTCGGTCAGGCGTCGAGTTTTCTCCTCCTCGGAGATATCGTCAGCGAAGTGACGAGCCGAGAAGGTGTCGGGGCGCTCCGAGTATTTGAACATAAATGCCGACGAGTAGCCCACCTCGCGCATCAGCGAGAGGGTTGCCTCGTGATCCTCCAGCGTCTCTCCGCAGAAGCCAGAAATCAAATCGGTTGTAATTGAACACTCCGGCATCGCTTTGCGAATGGCGTTCATTCGCTCCAGATACCACTCGCGGGTATATTTGCGATTCATCTTTTCGAGCATAACATTCGAACCCGACTGCGCTGGGAGGTGTATTGCCTTGCAGATGTTGCGATATGATGCCATTGTTGCAATCAACTCGTCGCTCAAATCTTTTGGATGCGAGGTTGCAAAGCGTACTCGCAGGAGTGGCGAGATTTCGGCAACCTTTGCCAATAGCTTCGGGAAGTTCACTTCGCCATCGGCGTAGGAGTTTACATTTTGACCAAGCAGAGTAACCTCGCGATAACCGTTTTCAAAGAGTGTTTGTGCCTCGTTTACAATTGTTTCGTGGGAGCGACTGCGCTCACGACCTCGAGTGTACGGCACTACGCAGTAGGCGCAGAAGTTGTTGCAACCACGCATAATCGAGATGAAACCACTCACGCCATTCTTGTCGAGGCGCACGGGAGCGATGTCTGCGTAGGTCTCTTCGGTGGAGAGTAGGGTGTTGATGCCCTTGCCGCCACTCTCTGCTTCGCGACACAGCTTCGGAAGGTCGCGATAGGTGTCGGGGCCTGCCACTATATCCACACCATTTCCCTCTTCGAGTAGTTGCTCCTTGAGTCGTTCTGCCATACATCCGATAACGCCAACCAGGAGGCTCGGTTTCTTGCGACGCAGACGGCGCATCTCGTTCAATCGTCCCCAGATGCGCTGCTCAGCATTGTCGCGTATCGAGCAGGTGTTAATAAGGATAATATCTGCCTCTTCAATATTTTCGGTGTAGAAATATCCATCCCTCTGCATAATCGAAACCACAATCTCGCTATCGCCAAAGTTCATCTGGCATCCATAGGTCTCGATAAATATCTTTTTGCCATCTCCCTGCAACGGGCGCAATGTTGAAATCTCCATAAGTTCCTTTAATTGTCAATTATAAATTGTCAATTATAAATTGAAAATATTACATATTTTCTAATTCGTGCTTCTCAGGCATTGGCTTGAATCCCTCGCCATAGGTGTTGTAGGCGTTTGCTACTACCATAAAGGCGGTAGGATCGTACTCTTTGATAGCTCGTTGCACCTTCGGCATCTCGCGACGAGGCACAACAAGGAATATCATCTCCTTCTCGGCGTTGGTATACATTCCACTCGTCTTGATGTATGTACCACTGCGATCCATCTCCTCAAGGATGTAACGACGGAACTCTTCGTTGTGGTGTGAGGTGATGATAAATATAATTCTGTCGTACGAAGCACCATCGAGCATAAATGCCAAGATGCGTGACGAAACATAGATTGCTATGAGCGAGTAGAACGATAGCTGCCAACCCTGAGCCTCTACGCCTCCGACGCCGAAACCGATGACAAGCAGACCTGCAAGCACCACTATCGAATCGGCAATAAGAACGCCCTGAGAGAAGCTGATGTGGCAATATTTCTGTATCATCATCGCAACGATATCTGTTCCGCCTGTTGTAGCCTGCTCGCGTACCACGAAACCCACACCCACGCCAATAACTACTGCACCGACAATGGTGGTTAGCATCAGGTGATCGGACATATCGATTACTCCACCGAGAAGTTGTGATGGATCGAGTGTTCGCATCGCCTCCTCGGTAGGATAGGCGAGTTTGGTAAATATATTCATCAAACCAGGTGTCAGCAGAGCTGCGACAACCGTTTTTGCTCCGAAACGGGGCCCAAAGGCGATAAAGGCAAGCACGAGCAATACCGAGTCAAACATATAGCCGAATGTTCCTACCTGAATATTAGGGAAGAGGTTGTGAAGTACGATACCAGCTCCGTACACTCCTCCGGGAACGATGTTGTAAGGGCTGATAAATAGTACATATCCAGCAGCAAGCAGTGTGCAACCGAGGATAATCATAAACCACGACCACCACCAGCGAGGTGAGGCAAGAACGGATAGCAGTTTCTTGAAATCAAAAGTCATAAAAGTCTATATTTATATCAACGCGCAAATATAGTAAATAAAACGGAACTGACGATGATGACGAGCGAAAAAATTAAATTTAATTCGGAATTATATAGTCTAATGTTGTGATTTATAATAATTCGTCATTCTGAGGCTTCGTAGAAGCCGTGAGAATCTCCCTTGTTGTATTTTAACAAAAAAAAAGTGGGAGATTGCCACGAGCCTAACGGCTCTCGCAATGACGAGTGATTTTACAACATTAAACTATATAATTCCCTTTTAATTTGTATTTTCCCAAGACGCAAGGGGGAAAACTGCGAGGCGGGATTAAAGCGGAAAACGGAAAACTTTTGTCAGTTTATTCAACATCCAAATAGAGATATGTGATGAAAAAATTTGTCTTTCGCTATCTTTTATTATATATTTGCTATACTTTTGATCGTAAAAACCTAAAAATAGACAAAAATGAGAAGAGTGTATCTTTCTGTTGTGGCAGTGATTATGGCACTAAGTGCTATCTCGTGTTCTAATGACAAAGTTTTGATTGATAAGGAGTTGCCTGCTGGTAATATCGTATTTGAACGAATGGTCAATGATACGGTGTATGTTCATCAGGAGTTGCGAGGCTCGAAGAAAGCGTGGTTCTACTGGGCATTCCGAGCAAGAGGTTGTCAGGGCAAGAGATTAACATTCGTATTCACAAGGAGTTTTGCTCTCTGTGAGCGCGGACCACTTGTGTCATTGGATAAGGGTAAGACATACGAGTATTTGGCAGAGGAGGGTTCGACTCCGCACACATTTACCTATACATTCCCTGCTGATGCTAAGGAGGTTTGGTTCTATGAGTGTCACCCATATACACCTGAGATGTGGGAGTCGTTCGTGAAGAATCGCAACCACAAAGGCAAGTTCGAAACGGGTGTACTCTGTAAGACTCGCAAGGGTAGAGATGTGTCATTTTTTAGAATGACGCCCCAGAATGCTGCTCCTAAGAAGTCGCTATTCCTGAGTGCCCGTCATCACTGTTCGGAGGCTCCTGCTGCCTATGTTATGGAGGGACTTGTTGCTACCTTTTTGGAGGAGAGCGAGTTGGGTGCTTGGCTCAGAGAGAATATCGAATTGACGGTAGTACCTTTTGTCGATATGGACGGTGCCGTAGAAGGCGATCAGGGTAAGTGGCGACTTCCTCACGACCACAACCGCGACTATACCGAATTTCTCTATCCCGAAACCGCTGCTTTGGCGGGACTTATGGCGGAGACCGAGCCACAGATATTTATCGATTTCCACAATCCAAAACTCTACAAGTATAACGACAACTACATCTACACTCCATACAAGGATTATTACGGAGTGAACGAGGTTAATTTCTCGGCACTTATGGAGAAGTATCAAGAGGGTGGTTTGAAATATCAGCAATCTGATGACCTGCCATTTGGTGTTAGTTGGAACACTTCAAAGAACTACACAGATGGATATAATGTTACAAATTGGGCGCATTTCAACATCAAAAATATCGAGATTTGCCGTACTATTGAGTTCCCGTTTGCATACTCTAATGGAGAGCTTGTATACCCCGATAAGTTGCGAAAATTCGGTCATGGAATGGCGCGAGCAATTAGAGCCTATGTTGAGGGCGAGGTGCTTGTGACAGAGATGCCAAAGGTTGAGTAGAGCCGATATTTCAGCGGATGAAGCTGTCTGACAAGAAGGATGTGTCTAAAATGTTAGGCACATCCTTCTCTTTAATTTTATCGGAATTATAGTAGTGCGATACCGACTGCGTTGGTTGGCTTATTTTTGGCAGTTCAGAAATTTTTACTATATTTGTACCCGAACACAGATGTGAAAACAATATGGTTATAACCTATTATTGCATTGTAACTCTGTTTATTATCGCATACTTGCTGGGCTCGATTCCGAGTGCGGTATGGATTGGTAAACGCTATTACGGCGTGGATGTCCGCGAGCATGGCAGCAAGAATGCGGGAACAACGAATGTGTTGCGTGTACTCGGTACTCGCGCCGCTATACCTGTGTTTGCAATCGATTTCTTAAAAGGTTTTATCGCTGTCAGTATCTTCTCATTGCTCCGCTACGATGTGAATATTCCATCGCAGGCTTGGATTGTAAATATGAAGATTTTAGCTGTTTTTGTGGCGGTTTTGGGACATATCTTCCCCATCTTCGCCAACTTCAAAGGCGGCAAGGGGGTGGCGACCGTCTTGGGCGCAGTTACGGGTATTCAGCCAAATGTCGCACTGCTCTGTTTTGCGGTTTGGGCGGTAGTCTTTATGATTTGGCACTATGTGTCGCTCGCCTCGATAGTTGCGGGTTGTGCCTTCCCTGTCTTTGTATCGATATTTTCGGGTAGTATCTATGCCCGACACGGTTTGGATCACACTTCAATATCATTCCTTGTATTCTCGTTTGTGGTGGCGATAGCACTCGTGTGGACTCACCGCAAAAATGTTGGACGGTTGCTCGATGGCACTGAGAACAAGATTGACCTATGGAAATATTTTAGTGATGAAATAGAAAAAAGAAGAGATGCTAATGGCTAATAGCTAAGCTAATAGCCCCAAAATAATAATTTATGTTACAAGCAAACTTAATCAAGATGTACGAGCAGTCGTTTCGCGATAACCGCGAAATGTCGGCTGTAACCGATTACTTTACGGGTGAAACCTACTCGTATTATGGCTTTGCAAAGGAGATTGCCAAGTTGCATCTCCTATTTGATGAGGCTGGAATTAAGCAGGGCGATAAAATTGCTCTTGTTGGACGCAACACGCCGCGCTGGTGTGTCGTATATATCGCCACAATTACCTACGGTGCTGTCATTGTGCCTATTATGCAGACCTTTACCTCGAACGATATCGCGCATATCGTAAACCACTCAGGTAGCCGTCTGTTGTTCCTTACCGACTCCTATTGGGATGGTTTGGACGAGGATGCTATGCCAGAGGTTGAGTGCGTATTCTCACTTACCGACTACCACGCGCTCTTTGAGCGTGAGGGCGATAAGCTTACGAAGTTCGTAAACGCAATGACCGAGAACTACCGCAAACGCTATCCTAACGGCTTTACGGTAAACGATATCAAGTATGCCGATGTTCCAAACGATGCCCTTATGGTATTGAGCTACACATCGGGTACTACGGGCTACTCGAAGGGTGTGATGCTTACCGTGAATAATCTCACTGCGAATGTCTATTACGGTGTAACCAAGATCAATAAGACTACAGGTAAACTTTGGTTCCAGAAGGGCCGCCGCACCTTGGCATTTTTGCCATTGGCACACGCCTTTGGTTGCGCATTTGACTTCCTCTCGCCACTTGCTGCTGGAGGACATATCAACCTGCTCGGCAAGATGCCGACTCCGAAGGTGTTGATCGAGGCGATGCAGAAGGTGCAACCTGCAATTATCTGCTCAGTACCTCTTGTATTGGAGAAGGTCTATCGCAAGCAGATTGCCCCAATGCTTGAAAAAGGGCCGTTGAGTATTGCAATGAAAGTACCTTTGGTAAATGAGATTGTACGAATGAAGATTAAAGAGAAACTCCTCTCTTCGTTTGGTGGCAATCTGGAGATGTTTATCGTGGGTGGAGCTCCGATGAACCGCGAGACAGAGGCCTTCTTGAAGTCTATCCACTTCCCTATCATCGTAGGTTATGGTATGACCGAGTGCGCACCGCTTATCTGCGTTACGCCACAGCCTGAGGAGTACAAACTCGGCTCATGTGGTAAGTACTTGCGCGAGTATCTCGATGTACGCATCGATTCAAGCGATCCACAGCGCATTCCAGGCGAGATTATGATCAAGGGCGAGATGGTTATGCAGGGATACTACAAGAACGAGAAGGATACCTCTGCAACATTAGAGCCAGATGGCTGGATGCATACGGGCGATATGGGCGTTATGGATCCCGACGGAACTATATATATCAAGGGCCGCTGCAAGACGATGATTCTTACCGATACGGGACAGAATATCTATCCAGAGCAGATTGAGGACAAGCTCAACAATATGCCACTTGTTATGGAGTCGCTTGTGTTGGAGAATGAGGGTAAACTCTACGGTTTGGTAGTGCCTGATTTCGACCAGTGCGAGAAGGAGGGTATTGATCGTGCGAAGTTGGAGGATATTATGAAGGAGAACCTCAAGAACTTGAACGATCAAGTAGCTGCATACGAGCGTTTGGTGTCGATTACTATCCACATCAGCGAGTTTGAAAAGACTCCAAAACGCAGTATCAAGCGATACCTCTACGATGTAAAACGAATGGGAATAAAATAGAATTGACAATTGACAATTGACGAATTGACAATTAAAGGAATTTTTAATTTAGCTACGGCTAATGGCTAATAGTTAATAGTTAATGACTAATGGCTAATGGCTAATGGCCCCAAAAGATATTATATGCTACAAGAAAACTTAATAAAAATGTACGAGCAGTCGTTTCGCGAGCATCGCGAGATGAGTGCCGTTACAGACTATTTTTCGGGCGAAAGCTACTCGTACTACGGCTTCGCCAAGGAGATAGCCAAACTCCATATTCTATTTGACGAGGCAGGAATCAAGCAGGGTGATAAGATTGCCCTTGTAGGTCGCAATACACCGCGTTGGTGCGCCGTGTATATCGCTACAATGACCTACGGAGCAGTGATTGTGCCTATTATGCAGACCTTCACTTCGAACGATATTTCGCATATCGTAAACCACTCGGAGAGTCGTCTGCTGTTCCTTACCGACTCCTATTGGGAGGGCTTGGAGGAGGATGCTCTGCCAAAAATTGAGGGAGTATTCTCGCTTACCGACTACCATGTGCTGTTTGAGCGTCGTGGCGGAGTGCTTACTGCATGCGTAGATAGTATGACTGCAAACTATCGCAAACGCTATCCAAATGGCTTTACAGTTGAGGATATTAAGTATGCCGATGTGCCAAACGATCAGCTTATCTTGCTGAACTATACATCGGGAACTACGGGCTACTCGAAAGGAGTGATGCTTACCGTGAATAACCTGACTGCAAATGTGGTATATATCAAGACTTTGAAGCCGCGTAACGGAAGCCACTACTACTTCTCGAAAGGTCGTCGCACATTGGCGTTCCTACCGTTGGCACACGCCTACGGTTGTACGGTAGATTTCCTTACTCCGTTGGCAGTTGGAGGTCATATCAATCTGCTTGGCAAGATGCCGACTCCGAAGGTTTTGGTGGAGGCTATGCAGCGCGTACGCCCGAATGTTATTGCTTCGGTGCCTCTCGTGTTGGAGAAAATATATCGTAAGCAGATTACTCCGTTGTTAGAAAAGGGTGCATTGTCTGTGGCAATTAAAGTGCCTCTCGTGAATGAGATTATCCGCGCACAGATTCGCCAAAAATTGCTCGATTCGTTCGGTGGCAATGTGGAGTTGTTCATCATTGGAGGAGCTCCTATCAATCAGGAGACAGAGTCGTTCCTCAAGTCCATCCACTTCCCTATTATCGTGGGTTACGGAATGACCGAGTGCGCACCGCTTATCTCGGTTACGGTTGATCCTACCGAGTTTAAGATTCGCTCGTGCGGAAAGTACCTTAAAGGTATGCTGGAGGTTAAGATAGACTCTGAGGATCAGCACAATATCCCTGGCGAGATTATGGTTAAGGGAGAGTGTGTGATGCAGGGCTACTACAAGAACGAGCGCGACACAAAGGCAGCTTTGACCGAGGATGGTTGG
This sequence comes from Rikenellaceae bacterium, assembly GCA_015059875.1. Taxonomy (GTDB): domain Bacteria; phylum Bacteroidota; class Bacteroidia; order Bacteroidales; family Rikenellaceae; genus Alistipes. Next base: position 25,223 of record SUZQ01000010.1, read on the forward strand.
TTGCATACGGGCGATATGGGAACTATCGATGAGGATGGAACTCTCTATATCAAGGGCCGCTGCAAGACAATGATTCTTACCGATACAGGACAGAATATCTATCCAGAGCAGATCGAGGATAAACTCAACAACCTGCCACTCGTGCAGGAGTCGCTCGTGCTGGAGAATAACGGCAAGTTATACGGTTTGGTTGTGCCAGACTTTGGCTTGTGCGAGAAAGAGGGTATTGATAAAGTACGCTTGAATGAGATTATGAACGAAAATCTCAAAACGCTTAACGAGCAAGTTGCTGCATACGAGCGTCTTGTGTCAATTATCATCTATCCTAACGAGTTTGAAAAGACTCCTAAGAAGAGTATTAAGAGGTATCTCTACGATATCTCAAAGCTTGTCTAACGAGGTGATTTCTGCGTTACGCATCGGATATTGAAACGATTTCGTTTTACGAATCGAATAATTTATTGAAAAGTAGGCTCTTTAGAGCCTGCTTTTTTGTTATCTTGAAAAATAGTTTTTAACTTTGCAATAGAGAATTTGAGCAATAATGGGAAGATTGAGCATAAATATCCGCAAGCAGGTAATTGGCGAGAATGCGCTCTATATGGTGATATGGGTGTGCGTCTTTCTTGTGCCATTTATGAATGCAGGTTTGACATTGGAGGATAATATCGACTTGAGAGAGGTTGTTCTTTCGTGGCTCAAGATTCTGCCCTTCTTCTTGATATTCATTCTTAACACTTGGGTGCTGTTCCGATATGTCCATCGCAAGCACCTCTATTGGGTGTACTACCTTGTGACAGTTGTGTTGATTGTAGGCGTATTTACGATGATGGAACTCTACGAACAGTCCGATATAGCGTTTGCTGTTTCGCTCGGTACTATTGGACAGTCGTTCGAGGCAAAACATATTCCATTGACAGTCTTTCCGTGGTGGGGTAATATGATCGCTGCGGCGTTGATGGTGGGGGCAAATAATGCCATCTGTATCTTCTATCGTAATATGCAGCAAGACGAGGATTCGGAGCGTCGCCAGCGTCAGCATATTCAGGCGGAGATGTACTACTTGAAGCACCAAATAAATCCACACTTTTTGATGAATACACTGAACAATATTCACACGCTGGTAGATATTGATACGGTGGCGGCAAAGCAAGCCGTGATACAGCTCTCGGATATGATGCGATATGTGGTTTACGATACGGGAGAGAACTTTATTTCGTTAAAGGAGGAGGTGAAGTTTATCAAGAACTATATCGAGTTGATGCGTATTCGCTACACCGACGATGTGGAGATTGAATTTAACTATCCGACAGCCCCCATTGGTAGAGTTGATATTCCGCCGCTTATCTTTATTGTCTTTGTGGAGAATGCCTTTAAGCACGGCATTAGCTACAACTCAACATCCTACATTAAGATAGATATAAAGTTTGAGAATGGCTATGTTATAGGTCGTTTTGAGAACTCCATAAATGAAAAGAGTCGTAGCAGTAAGCCTGGAATTGGTCTTGAGAATGTTCGCAAACGCCTCGAACTCATATATGAGGGGCGGCACGAACTCAAGATCGAGGATAATGGTAGCGACTATTGTGTAATACTGAAAATTCCAACATTGAACTGATATGAGATGTATAGCTATAGACGATGAGCCGTTGGCATTGCGCCAAATTTCGGGCTACATTTCAAAGATTCCGTTTTTGGAACTTGTATCCACCTTTCGTAGTGCAGTCTCTGCGCAGGAGTGGCTGAAGGAGAACTCTATAGATTTGATATTTGTCGATATCAATATGCCCGATATGACGGGAGTGGAGTTTGTGCAGACTCTCGATGTTCCCGCGATGGTTATATTTACCACCGCCTATGCTGAGTATGCTATTGAGGGGTATAAACTCTCGGCAATAGACTACCTGCTAAAACCGTTTGGTGTGCAAGATATCATACGAGCTGCGGAGAAGGCAAATTCACTCTACGAGCTGTTGCAGTTACAACTGAAGATGCAGTCGTCATCGGAGTCATCTGTGGAGACGGAGATGTCGAAGGAGGAGAGGCATTCGGAGACAGACTCCTCTGCCGAGTTGATTGCGGATGCGTCGTCGGATAGGGAGGTGTTGTCGGTACACGCAGACCGTAAAACACACCTCGTAAAGTTGTCCAATATCGTCTATTTGGAGAGTGCCGGTGAGTATGTTCGTCTACATCTTGCGGATGGAACAAAGTTGGTAACGCTCTTCCGACTGAAGAATATGGAGAGTTCTCTCCATCCGTCGCAATTTATGCGTGTGCATCGCTCTTATATCATCAATTTGAAATATATTTCGGGCTATACGAGGGGCAGAGTGTTCTTGTCGAATGATGACTATGTGCCTATTGGTGACAACTACAAAGAGCAGTTCATAAACTACATTAATAGCAATACAATAGACTAACCTATAACCAATATGAAGAGTAGATTAAAATGGCTTTTAATAGCCTTGCTAATTGTGGCGACGGCAGTATCAGCCACAGCGGCAGAACGGATTACCTCGATGCGTGAGGTGCGCGATATGTTGTCTAAGGATAAGGAGCTGCTTGTTGAGCAGGATCTGTTTATCGAGGGATATATCGTTAGCAAACCCAATGGACATAATAGTGATTTGAATACACAGAGGAATCAGACCTCACTGCGTAACACCGACCTTACGACAGTCTATTTCGAGTCATTGAATGGCGATATCGGTTTTCGTCTTAAATTGCAGAAACGCAAGTCTGCACCCAAGTTCCCTCGTTATGCGAAGGTTGTCTTGTCGCTGAAAAATACAGTGTTGAAGCTCTCGAAGGCGGGGGGTGTGACCGTTGATGGTGTCAGCGATAGCTCTATAATGAAATTGGAGCAGTGCGCAGCCTCGGATATACCCGTTAAGGTTAAGTCGATTGGCGAACTCACGGCAGATGACTTGTATACCTATGTAACTCTGCGCGATTGCGAGATTCTTTTCAAGGATGGTGCGTTGTCGAATGTATACGAGCGATATGCGCAGCTCACTCCTAATAACAAAAAGTGCAACCCAAACAAATCGATGGATTCGTGGCCTATCCTTATTTGCGATAAAGAGGGTGGCTCTATCTATGCGATTGTCAATACTCTATGCCGTTGGCGCAGAAATGGAAATGGCGTGCCGCAGGGTGCAGGAGATATGCGCGGAGTGGTTACAAATGTCGCGCTACCTCGCTATGGCGGTGATGTGCTTGGAAATTACGCGCTTTTCCCAGTTGATGGTGGCGACTTTAGAATGAAGTGGAGTGCCACCGAGTCCAACTACAAGAGCATTGCGGAGTGGAATTGGAACAACAATAAAAAGGAGTTCAACACCAAGTCGGGACCTCTTGAGGTGGTTGCAAAAGAGCCGATTTTGGCAGATATAGGAAAGGGCGAATTGCGAGTGAATGTTGAGGGTAAGGTTACTCGAGGCAAGGATATGAACAACCCTAATATCGCCTCGCGCGCAGACAAAGATGCAAAGGGCGAGAATGGCGTGGTCAATTACGGCTCGTTGCGAGTTACAACCGCAGCACATAATTGGTGGGATTGGAAGAAGAATCACGGCAAGGGTATAGAGCTCTCATTCTCAACCAAGAAGGCTAAGGGCGAACACCTTATTCTCGGATTCTCGTTTGCTGCTGGTAATATTTCGGGTGACACCTCTTATGGCTTCCCTGTATTTTGGAATGTGGAGTACTCGCTCGATGGCAAACAGTGGCATGCGGTTGAGGGTAGTGCGCCAAAGAAACTCCGTTCCCTACCTTGGTGGTGGAGGAAGCAGGTCAATGGACTCTACTACGAGAGCATTGATGCAGGTATGGGCTTTACCGAACACTTCGTAAATCTACCTAAGTCGTTACTTGGGCATAAGAGGGTGCATCTGCGCATTATTCCTGTGAAGAAGAATGCGGCAACTCTTGGTTACGACTACTCCGAAAACGGAGCTTTGCGTCCAAACTCGACAAAGCATACGGTTGTGAATTTTGGCTCTATTGTAGTACGATATAATTAGTGAACTATGCAGACTATAAGAAGAATATCGTTTATGGTGGCTATGGCGGTTGCAATCTTCTCCGCCAATGCTGCTGAGAGTTATCTCTCGGTTACTCCAAACAGAAAGCCTGAGGCTGCCAAGTATGCAGTGCAGGCACTTGACTATACGCAGATTACATCGCTCGAAACGACTGCTAACGGTCGTCTTTGGGCATCACTGCTGGGCGGTGGCGACTCTGCCAACGGCTTCTTGACACTCGCATATAGCGATACGAATGGCTCGTCGTGGATTGAGCCTACACTCGCCCTTGATGCACGCGCAGAGTACTACGCAGTGCGCAATGGCGTGTTGTGGCGTTCTCCAAAGGGTGCGTTGTGGCTCTTCTATGCCGTATTCGATGGCTACTACGATGGGCGTGGCTCGATGTGGGCTATGCAGTGCGCGAATCCTGATGCCGCGACTCCTGTTTGGGGAGAGCCTGCCTATCTTGGTGTGGGAATCCCTACGGGTAAGCCACAACTCGATACCAAAGGCAATTGGGTGTTGCCTGTAGCGTTGTGGGGTAGAGAGGTTATCACATACGATTGCACCCCTATCATTGCAAATAAGTGGATGAGACCTCGTTTCGCTTCACCATATATTGATAAGTACACCGAACTCGACGCAAAGAGAGGTGCGGGAGTCTATATTTCGAGCGATGAGGGAAGGTCGTGGCAGGAGCATTTGGGTGTAGTGAAGTGCGCTCAAGAGGTGGAAAATGCGCGATACAACAACCCTCAACTCTTCCGTCATGCGGATGGTCAGCTCGGAATGGTAGTGCGAGCATCGGGAACGGCTTGGACCTTCGGAGCAAGGTCGGCAAATGGTGTGGAGTGGAGCGAGCCTGCTCGCTTTGTTGCAGCCCCCGATCAGAACTTTGCGATACATACTCTCGCTGATGGCAAACTTCTGATGGTGCGAAATGCCCGTTTTGACCGACATCTCTATTGGAGTCGAGAGGGTATCTACGCCTATCTCTCGGAGGATGGTGGAGAGACTTGGTACGGAGGTTTGCGGGTTGCTACCGACGAGGTTTCGATTAATCCCGTAGTTGCTGAAGGTGCTAACGGTGTGGTCTACATTGCCTATCACTCCGATCCTGAGGGCAACTGTGTGAATACGCTTCTCACAACCTCAGTGGCGGAGATTGATGCTGCAACTGCTGATTACAAGAACTCGCCAAAGGGGAAGCAACAGGTACTTACAAGCGCCAAGTCGCTAAAGCGTGCCGCTGCCGAGCGCGCACTTCTTACTGCACAGAAGGGCGATTGGGCAACGGAGACTATCCGCCTCGCGACCTACAATATTCAGTATCCGAAGATGGACTGGTCGGGCAAGCGAATGGCAGCTCTTATTCCACTCTTGAAGGATCAGAAGTTTGATGTCTTTGGTGCACAAGAGCCATTCCTCTTCCAGATTGAGGATATGATGGCGCATATTGGCGATGAGTATGCTTGGGTTGGCTCAAATATTTCGGGCGACGACAATGATCGCGGTCACCACTTCGACCCTATATTCTATCGCAAGGAGCGCGTTGAGTTGCTCGACTATGCAACCGTTTGGCTCTCAGATCAGAAGGCAGTAGCGGGATATGGTGCATACTCGGCTCGTCTATTCACATGGGCAAAGTTCCGCGACAAAAAGACCGACAAGGTGTTCTTCTTCTTTAACGGTCACTACGACCACCGAGGCGTTGAGGCTCGCGAGAATGCGTCGCATATTGTTCTCGATATGGTTAAGCGCATTGCGAAGGGTATGCCTGCATTTGTGACCGCCGACTACAATTCGGGCGAGGATAGCAAGCCTTATAAGATTTTGCAATCATCGTGGTTGCTCAAGGATACGATGCTCGATGCGGAGGAGGCTGTGAATAAGCAGTATCAGTCGCATAGTGCTAACTACACCTCGGTAACACTCAAGGCTGCAAATGGCAGACACATTGACCACATCTTCTATACGCCGAATGCGGTGCATATCAAGAAGTGGGAGCTTATTGTAAAGGAGTATGCAGGCTTCTTCGGCTCGGATCACCTGCCAATATATATCGATTGCTTGATTGCAAATTAAGCCCATTAAAGTGCAATGAAGAGAGGTTTGTTGGCTCTGTCGCCAATAGTGGTTCTGTTGGCTGTCTATCTTGCGATGTCGCTCGCATCGGGCGATTTCTATCGCATCTCTATCTCGGTAGCGTTTGTAGCTGCTGCGGTCTATGCCGTGATGGCTCTGCGCAACATTAGCCGTTCGTTGCAGGAGCGAGTATCGGTATTCTCGGAGGGAGCTTCCGACAAGAATATCATGTATATGATTTGGATATTCGTCTTGGCGGGTATCTTCGCAGCGACGGCAAAGGCTATGGGCGCGGTGGATGCTACAGTACACTTCACACTACGATTTGTGCCTGTAGAGTTCCTTCCTGCGGGAATCTTTATGGCTGCTTGCTTCGTGTCGCTCTCGATAGGCACTTCGGTCGGTACGATTGTGGCGCTAACTCCAGTGGTTACGGGGTTGGCTACGCAGTTGGGTAGCGATACGGCGCAGATGGTAGCTATTGTTGTTGGAGGTGCGTTCTTTGGAGATAACCTCTCGTTTATCTCTGATACGACCATTGCAGCAACAATGACGCAGGGGTGCAATATGAGGGATAAGTTCCGCACCAACCTGCTTATCGTGCTGCCTGCTGCACTTGTTTCGTTGGGGTTGTATCTCTTCCTCGGCTTGTCGGGTGCGGGAGATTGTGTTGGGATGGATGCTGCTGCGGAGTGGTATAAGGCGACACCGTATATCTTGGTGCTGGTTTGCGCTATTACGGGCGTTGAGGTACTTATGGTGCTTGTTCTGGGTATAGCATCAACGCTTATTGTCGGATTGGCGTGTGGCTCGTTGTCGGTAGTCTCCTTCTGTGAGGAGGCTGGACGAGGCGTACTGTCAATGGGCGAGTTGATAATCATCACCCTTATGGCAGGGGGTCTGATGAATATGGTCAAGCAGAGTGGCGGTTTCGATTTTATCACCCGAGCCATAACAAATCGCATTTCGGGTAAGCGAGGTGCGGAGTCTGCTATTGCTGGTTTGACGGTATTGACCGATGTCTGCACTGCAAACAACACCATTGCAATCATAACGGTAGGGCCTATTGCGCGCGACTTGTCGCAGAGATTTGGTATCTCCCCACGCAAGAGTGCCAGCTTGATGGATACGGCATCCTGCTTTGCGCAGGGCGTACTTCCCTATGGCGCGCAGTTGCTTATGGCGAGTGGCTTGGCGCATATCTCTCCGATTGAGATTATACCACACCTCTACTATCCGATGGCGATAGGGGTGATGGTCGTACTTTCGATTATATTTCAATTCCCACGAATAAAAGAGTAAAAAAACTGGTTTTATGAAAAGAGTAGCTCTTGCAGTTATCGCATTTATGACAACGCTCTCGGTGGCGTGTAATCCTATAGATAATTCGACAAACTCGGATGATAATTCGGGCAACAACACCGAAACGCCTACGCCTGATCCAACTCCCGATCCAACTCCCGATCCTCAGCCAGAAACGGTTGAGGCCACGCTGACAAGCGAGGAGTGTGCCGATTGTATTGCTGGATATGGCAAGCCGAATAGCTATACAAATAGCTTCGGAAGATGGACGATTTGCGCCTATAAGTATAGTGGTGCAATGCAGCTCAACAAGGGTAAAGTGGCTTATATCGGCACTCCCACTTTTAAGGAGGATATTCGCAAAGTAAAACTCACTTTTGTTGAGGGCTATTCGGGCGAGATTCTGCTCTGTTCGGCGGCTGGTACAACTGCTGCGGAGGGACAATTCGAGTCGTTTAAGTGTAGTGGCACAACGGCGGAGTATACACTCTCCACTTCGGGGCATAAGTCGCTCTATATTCGTTCATCGGCGTGTGCGCGCATCACTGCGGTAACGATTGTATCGGGTGGAAATGGCTCAACACCTACTCCTAACCCCGATCCTACGCCTGACCCGACACCCGATCCAACACCCGATGTAGGCGAGGCGTCGGAGAGTTGGTTGGAACTTCCAGCTGTGGATAATGGTAAACTCTATCCAAACGCTATTCAGGTAACGGTCTATTCGGGTAGCGAGCGCAACTATACCATTCTCTACGACAAGAAAACATACGCCTCGATGTGGGTGGCATATCCGCTTGAATCGAAGCATATGGGTTCGTTCTCGCGTCCGAAGTCGTGGTCGTACAATCCCTATATAGACCAGGTGTATCAGGTCAATCTGTGCAGCAGCTCCTATTCGGGAGATACCTATTCGCGCGGTCATCTTATCCCGAATGCCTCGCGCAATGGAGATAAGAATATGCAGTTGCAGACCTTCTATGTGACCAACTCTGTGCCGCAGGTGCAGACGCGATTCAACGATGGTGTGTGGAACTCGCTGGAGCAGGCTATGCAGTCGATTGCCGAGCGTGAGAAGATATATATTGTTACAGGCGTTGCCTTCTCTAAAGTGGGCGAAACAAAGCCTATAAGCTATATTACAGCCAACGACGACTCAAAGCAGATTCCTATTCCAAATTACTTCTTCAAGGTCGCTTTGAAGGTTACAACCAATAGCAGCGGAGTCGTGACCTCTGCATCGACCATCGGCTTCTGGTTTGAGAATAAGCAGTATACCGACTCGTTTATTAACTACGCCGTGTCGGTTGATCAGATAGAACAGTGGACAGGCTTCAACTTCTTCCCTAATCTGCCAGATAGCGTTGAAGTCTCCGCCGAGAGCAATAAGAGTTGGAGCAACTTTCAAGCGTACTAATGAGTAGTGAGTAGAGAGTAGTGAGTAGTGAGGAGTGAGGAGTGAGGAGTGTGTAGTGAGTGGTTAATTCTTAATTCTCAATTCTCAATTCTCCATTAGCTCTCCGCGCGCCCTAAAACCCTTAGAGCCCTTAGAATCCCTATAATCGCTGCGCCCTGACACTGTCGGAGCGCGCAAAACCAAAATAAAAACCGAGCGTTTGTGCGCTCGGTTTTTGTTGTTGATAGGTGGCAATTGCTACTTCTTTGCCTCAGCCTTTACAACCTTAACCTTAATGCTCTCGAATGCCTTTATGAGTGACTCTACCGAGTTTTTCGCTGCATCGAACTTTACGGTTACGGTCTTTGTCGGAACATCCACCTGCACATCCTTGATACCCTTCTCGTAAGGGATAGTATTGAGTACCTTCTGTGCGCAGTGGTGGCAATCCAAATCGGTGGTAAATACCACAGTTGCAATCTTCTTTTCAGCCTTCTGCTTTGGGGCTGCCGTCGCTACACCTGCAACTACGGCAAGCATAGCCAAAATCATCATAATCTTTTTCATACTCTTTTGTTATTAGGCTGTTAGCTATTGGCCATTCGCCATTAGCTGAAACAATTTGTCAATATTCTCAAAATAATAGTTAATAGCCAATGGCTAAAAGCTAATGGCTTATTAATATAGGTTAAACCTTACTCCGATATACGCCTTTGCACCCATCAGCGGTCCCCAAATCAACGATGAGTTGAAGTCGGTTGAGTATGGGTTGTCGCCCGAAATAATAGGGTTTGTCTGCTTGAAGTTCAGGATGTTCTCGCAACCCACATATATCTCCCACTTCTTGATGCGACGCGATACCTGCGCAAAGAGCATAGGGTAGATTGGTGACATCTTCGAGTCCTTCAAATCGCCTGTCTGCGTTGGGATGCGAGCAGGGCCATTCAGCTGCGCTGTGAGGTCGAATGTCCACTTGCGCATATTGGTAGCGTACTGCAAGTTAATCAACGCCTTATAACGGCTTACAAGCGGTCTTTCAACCATTACGGCTGCACCGTTGTTGTTGATGGTGTAGCGTGAATCGGTGTAGCGGAAAGTCGCGAAAATGTCGAAATTCTTGATAGGTGTCCAAGTGAGGTCAATCTGTGCCGTGTGGGTGCGCGACATACCGTGATTGTTGTAGATGTCAATCATCCAAGGGCTGCCCTCCTGATCTACCACCACCGTATTGAATATGCGAGTGTAGAAGTAATCGACGCTGATTGTCATATCGCCCGGAGCAAAGGTTGTGATACTCTGCGTGAGCGAGCCTCCTGCCGTCAAGGCGTGTTCCATACGGTCGATATTTGTATCGATATTGATGGTGCGCCCCGTTGCCATAATGCCGATATTGTCGGTTATAATATCGGTAGGGCGGTGTCCTAAACCTGCCGAACCACGCAGTACGGTTGTCGGGGTGATGTTCCACTTGATGTGCGCACGAGGGGTTACGAGGTGCTTGCGGAAGTAGAATGCATAGTCGTAGCGCAAGCCGGCAACTACCGACAACTTATCCTTCAAATTGAAGGTGTACTCGGTGTAGGCTCCTACCTCGCTCTCGTTGTGACGAGGCGAGAGAGCGATGTTCTCACCATTGTAGTTAGGGCGATTTGCCGACCAGTCCTGCAGCCTCTCATTCACCCAGCGCGACGATGCACTGATACCGCTATTGAGCGATGAACGAGGTGTGAAGTAGTGGACATACATAGCATTGGCGGTGGTCATATGCTGACGACCAAAGTACGACTTGTCTGCTCCGAAGTAGCTATCCTCATTGAAGAAGTCGTAATCGACCACTACGGCGATATTCGAGCGCAACTCCTCGTTCGACTCCTTGTCGTAGACCGCCTCGCCTACGGGCATTCCGAGTTTGAAATAGGCATTAGCCTCCTGATTCTCAACCTCCGAGCCGTAGATGTTTAGGTCGTGCCAATTCTCCTGCCACGACTTGCCGTTGTTGAAGTAGGAGTCGCGGTGCATCTTGGTATTGTAACCCATCTGACCGCCCGTACGGTGGTCGTAGATATACTTCGCACCCCAACGCACCTGCATACCGTTTTCTGCCTGATAGAGCCAGCGATTTGCGATTGAGCCCGTGCGAGCAAGTGGAGTGTCGCGGTAGCCATCCTTGTTGCTGTCGTGGTTGATTGTGCCACTCGCTCCGTGCGCCAAGATTACGGTCGAGAGTCGCTTATCCTTTGTTACGGGCATTGCCGATGAGATGTTGAACTCAGGCTTGAGGTGGGAGTCGAGGAAGAGATTGAGGAAGAATCGCTCCTCATCTGTCGGCTTGCGATGTTCGAGATTTATCTGTCCCGTAATCGCCTCGTGACCAGCCGTAACCGAGGCGATTCCCTTCGATACCTGAATTGACGAGAGCCACATACCTGGTGTGTAGGACAAGCCGTAAGGGGCTGACAGTCCGCGCATTATTGTGCGATTCTCGTCAAGAATTTGGGTGTATGTTCCAGCCAAACCGAGCATCTTAATTTGTCGTGCGCCCGAAATGGCATCGCTGAAGCCTACCGTCACCGAAGCTGAGTTCTCGAAACTCTCCGCCAAGTTGCAGCAAGCCATCTTGCATAAGCCTGCAAATGAGATTGTTTCGTTCTTGAGAAGGCCATCCTGACGGATGAAGTTGCCAAGACCTCCCTCCACAACTACGGCATCCACTACGACACCTTCGTTGAGTTTGAACTCTACCTCGCGCACCTTCGGCTCAACGCGCAGAGTGTCGTTTGTGTAGCCGAGGAATGTCGCCACGAGAGCATCGTTGCCCTTAACGCGGTAGAGCGTGAATTTACCCTCCAAGTCGGTTGCAACACCCACTGAGGTGTCGGCCCAATAGACCGATGCTCCTGGGAGTGGCTTGCCCTGTGCGTCGAGGACTTTGCCTGTGATGTTTTGTGCCGATACGATAGCCGTACCGCATACAATACTTAAAATAAAAACAGTGATTTTTTTCATTTTTTCCGTTGTTGTTAGTATGACATAATTGGTTTGTGGTCAAGCGGTTGTCTTGACCTTTATGCAATTATGCAACAACGGGAGGGGCGCGCATTCCGCGCCTCGATAGGGTAGGCGAAGTTGGTAACGGAACTTTGCGGAGATAGTGTCTGGCAGAGCGCACCAAGACTATCTCCTCAATAGATATCTTATCTTCGAGTTGTGCCGCAATACTGAGGGCTACGGGCTCGATTTCTATGTTGTTCTCTTTGGTTGTGTCGTAGAGAGCGATGCGGTTCGAGTGGTCGTGGTGACAGCCGTGAGGCGACTCGAAGTGTATCTTCTCGCAATCCTCGTGGTGGCAGTCGCACGACTGACCGCAACAGTGAATATGTTTGTCGTGGTTAGCGTAGCACGATAGCGCAATAACCGAGTTGCTGCATACCCACACAAGGTATACGGCTAACATCAGGGTTATTTTCGCTAATCGCTTCATAACAAATTGAGAATTAAGAATTAAAAATTCCTTTAACTGTCAATTGTCAATTATCAATTATCAATTGTCCATTAAATTGCACTCTTGCAACTTCTCCACCCACGCCTTTGCGTCGCGCTCGGCAATTTCGGCCTCTATCTCGTAGGTATCAACAAGAATATTTGCTACATCTGCAACCTCGAACTCCTTGCCCTGCAATTCGTTCCACAAGAGCAACGACGAAGCGTTAAGCGAGATAATTCGCGTCATATCGCTACCCGCCTTGCCCTGCATTATAACCACATTCTCGCCCGCCATCGAACGAACTTTATATCCCTCTTTGAACTTCATACCACCTCAATTTGGTGCAAAGATACGAAAAAAACTTTGTTTTTTATTAAGAATTGAGAATTAAAATTCCCTTAAAAATTAAGAATTGCTTTTGCACCGCGAAATGGTACGCGCTATCCTTCCGTATCTAATGCCTTAACACTGAAAAATTGTTAATAACTATTTCTACGAAATAACTTGCAAAATCAGAAAAAATTGTATTTTTGCAAAGATTGGAAAGACTCGTCTTTATCCTAAGAAAGAAAACTAAAAACTTAAATACTATGTTTACACTACTTTTTGCGCTTTACATCCTCGTGGAATTGACCTTCTGGTTTGTTGTGTCGTGGATTGTACTTGCAGTTTGCTACCCATTCGACAAGGCTCGTAAGGCGGTGCATTGGTGTTCGAAGATGATCTGTATGTTCTTCTGGAAGGTGCCACCGACTTGGAAACAGCGTGTCGAGGGTTTGGAGCATATCGACCCTAATAAGTCGTATGTCATCACCATCAACCATCAGAGTATGGCGGATATTATCTCGCTCTACTTCCTCCCATTGAACTTCCGTTGGGTATCGAAGGAGGAGGTGTTCCGCATCCCTTACATTGGCCCACTCTTGATTGCGCACGGCGATATTCCTATCCAGCGTGGTCGTGCTACGGAGGCGATGGCGAAGGTTGTGAATGATGGTAAGATGTGGATTTCGCGAGGTGCATCAATTGCTATTTTCCCTGAGGGTACACGCTCGAAGGATGGCGAGATTCACCGTTTCAAGCAGGGCGCATTTGCATTGGCAAAGGAGGCTGGTGTGGAGATTCTTCCTGTCGTTTTGGATGGTACACGCAATATCTTCAAGCCGAAGAGCTATTGGTTTAACTGGAAGAATGTTCTTACTGTGAAGGTGTTGCCACCGATTTCGGTTGAGAAGGTGGCTGCAACCGAGCCTGCCGATATGGCAAAGGAGGTGCAGGAGATGATGACAAGTGCTTTAGCGGAAATTAGGAAGAATTAGTTTAATAGCGGCAATTAGCGGCAATTAGCGGTAGTTAGCGGTAGTTAGCGGCAATTAGTGAAAAAGAGAAACACTAATAACCTCTAATGCCCCCTAATGCCCCCTAATAACCTCTAATAACCCCTACAAAGAAAATATGGCAGATTTACTTAAAACCCCGATGACCTACGACGAGGACTCTATCAAGACGCTCACACCGCGTGAGCATGTTCGTCTGCGTCCAGGTATGTATATCGGAAAACTCGGTGACGGCACAATGTCCGACGACGGTATCTATGTGCTGATTAAGGAGGTCACCGACAACTCGATCGACGAGTTTATGAATGGCTTTGGTAGTCGTGTGGAGATTACCATCGAAGATAATGTTGTGTCGGTACGCGACTACGGTCGTGGTATCCCGCTTGGAGCGTTGGCTGCTGCGGTGTCGGTGATGAACACGGGTAGCAACTACGAGGAGGATGGAAAAAAGACCGTAGGATTGAATGGAGTCGGAGTTAAGGCGGTAAACTACCTTTCGAGCGAGTTTATGGCGCGTTCGGTGCGCGATGGAAAGGCGCACTCGGTAACTTTCGCGCAAGGAATCCAGACAGGCGAAGATTGGGAAGATGATGTAAAGGAGAAGGATGGTACATTCATCCGTTTTCGCGTCGATGAGGAGGTCTTCGGCAAGTATAACTACAACTTGGAGTTTGTAGAGCAGCTCTTGCGCAACTACACATACCTCAATAAGGGACTTGTAATTACGCTTAATGGCACATCCTATGTATCGAAGAACGGACTGCTCGATTTGGTAAATGACAATTTGAGCGAAGAGCCTTGCTATCCGCCTATCCACCTTTCGGGCGAGGATATCGAGGTTGTTATCACGCACGGACACGGCTACGGCGAGACCTACTTCTCGTTTGTGAATGGTCAGTACACCTCGCAGGGTGGTACGCATCAAGCAGCCTTCCGCGAGGCGGTGGTTAAGACCTTGAAGGAGTTTTATCACAAGGACTACGACCCTTCGGATATTCGCTCTTCGATTATCGCGGCAATTTCGTTGAAGGTGTCGAAGCCGTTGTTTGAGTCGCAGACCAAGATTAAACTCGGCTCAAAGGATATGTGGAACGGAGGACCAACAATCCGTCAATTTGTGGGCGAGTTCCTCTCTACGGAGTTGGATAACTACCTCCACAAGAATCCCGATACAGCGCAGGCTATCCAGCGCAAGATTGTCGAGAACGAGAAGGAGCGCAAGGAGATTGCGGGCGTTCAGAAGAAGGCCCGCGATACGGCGAAGAAGGCACTCTTAAACAATAAGAACTTGCGCGACTGCAAGATACACCGCACCGACAAGCACGAGTTGGCGGAGCAGACGATGATATTCCTCACGGAGGGTAACTCGGCTTCGGGTTCTATCACTAAGAGCCGTAATCCGCAGACGCAGGCGGTATTCTCGTTAAGGGGTAAACCACTGAACTCCTACGGAATGAAAAAGACCATCGTTTACAAAAACGATGAGTTCAACTACTTGCAGGCAGCATTGAATATCGAGGAGGATATGGACAACCTCCGCTACAACAAGGTGGTTATCGCTACCGATGCCGATGTCGATGGTATGCATATTCGCTTGCTCTTGCTGACCTTCTTCTTGCAGTTCTTCCCCGACCTGATCAGGCGTGGGCACTTGTTTATTATGCAGACGCCACTTTTCCGTGTGCGTAATAAAAAAGAGACCATCTACTGCTACTCGGAGGAGGAGCGTGTCGCAGCGATTGAGAAGTGCGGAGCAGCGGCGGAGATTACCCGATTCAAAGGTTTGGGAGAGATCTCGCCCGATGAGTTCGAGGGCTTTATTGGCGAGCAGATACGCCTTGACAAGGTGCGCCTAACGAAAGATGATCCAATTATGGATATGCTGACCTTCTACATGGGTAAGAATACCTACGACAGACAGCAGTTTATTGTGGGTAACCTACGAATCGAGGAGGACAAGGTGGAAAAATAGTTTTGATTGACTCTTTTTTTACCAACCTGCGGTCGCCAAATTCCTCACATAGGCTGACTATGCTGCGGATTTGTCGCCTTGCTTGGCAAAAAAATAGCCTAATCAACTCCTATTTTTCGAGGTATGGAGATGAAAACAAAAAAGCTAATGGCTAATGGCCAATGGCTAACAGCAAAAGATATGGAAGAGAAAGATATACAGGAAGAGTTGTTGAACGAGGAGGAGATTGTCGCCTCGGAGCCTGGTAAGTACGATGCCTTGATGGCGGAGCAGAGCACCAAGCGACTTACGGGTATGTACAAGAATTGGTTCTTGGACTACGCCTCGTATGTTATTTTGGAGCGTGCTGTGCCCCATATAGACGACGGTTTGAAACCCGTGCAACGCCGTATCCTCCACGCCATGAAGGTGGTGGATGATGGCAAGTTGAACAAGGTGGCAAACCTCGTGGGACAGACTATGCAGTACCACCCGCACGGTGACGCATCAATCAAAGATGCGTTGGTGCAGCTCGGACAGAAGGAGTTGCTGATTGACTGTCAGGGTAACTGGGGTAATATCCTCACGGGCGACGATGCAGCGGCAGCCCGATATATCGAGGCGCGCTTGTCGAAGTTTGCTTTGGAGGTGGTCTATAACAAAAAGACGACAGAGTGGATGTTGGCGTACGATGGTCGTAAGGAGGAGCCTGTAACCCTGCCCGTGAAGTTCCCGTTGCTGTTGGCGCAGGGTGCTGAGGGTATCGCCGTAGGTCTTGCATCGAAGATTCTGCCACACAACTTCAACGAGTTAATTTCGGCATCTATCGCGCATCTGCGAGGCGAGGAGTTCCAACTCTATCCCGACTTCCCAACGGGAGGTATGATTGATGTATCGCGCTATAACGACGGTTTGCGAGGTGGAGCAGTGAAGGTGCGAGCAAAGATTTCCAAGCTCGACAAGAATACTTTGGCAATCACCGAGATTCCGTTCTCGACCACCACCGAGAGCATCAAGGACTCCATCTTGAAGGCCAACCAGAAGGGCAAGATTAAGATTCGCCGTGTCGATGACAATACGGCTCGCAAGGCGGAGATTATCGTGCAGGTGGCGGCAGGCGAGTCGTGCGACAAGACGATTGATGCACTCTACGCCTTCACTTTGTGCGAGGTTTCAATTTCGCCAAATGCCTGCGTTATCAGGGACGACAAACCTGCATGTATGGGTGTAAGCGAGATTTTGCGCCACTCGGCAGAGCATACCAAGGGACTTCTGAAAAAGGAGTTGGAGATAGCCTTGGCGGAGCATAACGAGGCTTGGCATGCAGCGTCGTTGGAGCGTATCTTCATCGAGAATAAACTCTACCAACTTATTGAGGGTTGCAAATCGCGTGAGGAGGCTTACGCAGCGGTGGATAAGGGATTGGAGCCATTCAAGTCGTTGTTGCGCAGGGAGGTTACGATTGAGGATGTGCAACGCTTGACAGAACTGAAGTTCATCCGTATCTCGCGTTTCGACTCGGATAAGGCGGATAATGAGATAAAGCAGATCGAGAAGGATATCAAGCAGGTGAAGTACGATTTGGCACACTTGACCGACTATGCAATTGCCTACTTCGAGCATATCCGCGAGAAGTACGGCAAGGGCAAGGAGCGTCAAACCGAGATTCGCGAGTTCGACTCGATTGAGGCTACAAAGGTTGCGGTGTCGAACGCAAAACTATATGTCGATAGGGCAGAGGGCTTCTTCGGTATCGGCAAGTCGATGAAGGATGCGGAGTTTGTCTGCGACTGCTCGGATATTGACGATGTGATAGTAATCTTGCGTGATGGTCGCTATGTCATCACGAAGGTTGCCGAGAAGAAGTTTGTCGATAAGAATATATATTATATAGGTGTCTTTAAGCGCAACGACGAGCGCACCATCTACAATATTCTCTATCGTGACGGCAAGGGTGGCGCGATTATGATGAAGCGATGCGCCATCAAGGGTATCACACGCGATAAGGAGTACGATCTCACAAAGGGAACTCCAAAGAGTGACATTCTCTACCTCTCGGTCAATCCGAATGGCGAGGCAGAGGTGCTGAAGGTCTACTTCCGCCCACGCCCACGCTTGAAGAAGATGATTGTCGATTTGGACTTCTCGGAACTTGCAATCAAAGGTCGCCAATCGCAGGGTAATCTCTTCTCGCGCTACCCAATCCACAAGATTGTCTTGAAGGAGAAGGGCGTTTCGACCTTGGCGGGCCAGAATATTTGGTGGGACGAGGATGTTCGTCGCCTCAATAGTGATGGTCGCGGAACACTTCTCGGAGAGTTCAAGGGCAACGACAAGATTGTTGTGTGGACAGCGAAGAATCTCGCCTACATTACGGGCTTCGACACGCAGCAGCACTTCCCTGACGATACGGTGCGCGTCGAGCGTTACGAGGCTGGTAAGGTCTACAATCTCTGCTACTTCGACAATGAGCAGGGCTACTACTATATGAAGCGTTTCCAGTTGGAGCAGACCGACAAGACGCAGTACTTCCTCGATGAGGATGGCTCTGCTCGTTTCGAGTGTATTTCGGGAGCAAAGGGTGCGCAGTTGCAGATAACTTACAAAGGCGCGCAAGCATCACGACCAGCCGATATGATTGATGTTGAGGAGTTTGTGGGAGTCAAGTCGTGCAAGGCAAAGGGTAAGCGATTGACCACTTTCGATGTCGATACTCTTACATTCATAGAGCCTGAGATTGTAGAGCCAGAAGAGCCAGAAGGCGGTGATGAGTCGATAGATGACGATGTTGATACGATGGTTGAGCCAATCGACGATATTGCCGAGGAGGTTGTAAAGCCCGTAAACAATAGTGGTACACCGATTGAGATTGTCCGCAACGATATAGACGAAAGCAACTCGGAGCAGCTAAACCTTTTTTAATTAAAAATTCTTTTAATTGTTAATTATCAATTGTCAATTGTCAATTAAAAAGAGCGTATGCGATTGTACTTAACGGGATATATGGGTACGGGAAAGAGTACTCTTGGTCGGAAGATTGCCAAGCGCACCGAACTACCATTCCTCGATACAGACAAGATGGTCGAGGAGGCGGAGGGGGCGACGGTTGCCGACATAATCACCTATGCGGGTGAGGAGTATTTCCGCGAGGCGGAGCGCAGAGCTTTGGAGCAGACGGAGGAGTACGAGAGTGCCATTATCTCTACGGGTGGAGGTTTACCCGTGTGGGGCGATAATCAGGTGTGGATGGCTGAGCGAGGAGTGTCGGTCTATCTCAAACGCACACCAGAGCAGATTTTATCTCGTCTCTCCCCTCACGGACGCTACAAACGACCAAAGTTGCGGGGCTTGAGCGACGAGGAGGTCTTGCAGGTTATGCGTGAGGGCATTGCCGAGCGCGAGCCGATATATGAGAAGGCAGATGTCGTGATAGACTGCGACACGGTCAGCGACTACGAAATTGTAGATAGACTCGTAGAGTTTATAACGGAAAATAAAACAGCCAATGGCTAATGGCTAATGGCTAATTGCAAAAAATATGATTGGTATCTTCGACTCAGGTTTGGGAGGACTCTCCGTATGGCAGGCGTTGCACGATGCACTGCCGCATGAGTCATTGATATACCTTGGAGATGGTGCCCGTTGTCCATACGGCTCACGCAGCAGTGCGGAGGTGCGACAATTTACCGAGGAGGCGGTAGAAAGACTCCTTGCCGAGGGGTGCAAAATGGTTGTTTTGGCTTGCAATACAGCAACAGTAGTTGCCATTAAATATCTGCGTGAGAAGTACCCGAATGTGCCATTTGTGGGGCTTGAACCAGCGGTAAAGCCAGCGGCACTAACGACCAAGTCGGGCGTTATTGGGGTGTTGGCAACGGAGCGTTCATTGCAGGGCGAACATCTCCGCCGCAATGAGGAGAGGTATGGCTCGACAGTAAAGATTCTCAAAGCGGTAGGCGAGGGGTTTGTCGAGGCGGTGGAGCAGAACGAGGAGCAATCTCCCGCAACGGAAGAGCTTGTTCGCAAGGTGGTTGAGCCAATCGTTATGGCAGGGGCAGATAAGATAGTTTTAGGCTGCACACACTATCCATTCTTGCGAGAAGTTATAGAGCGCGTTGCTGGAGATGGAGTAGAGATTATCGACTCGTCGGAGGCTGTAGCTCGCAGGGTTGCGGCACTACTTGACGAGAATGGCATTAGGGCGAAGGAGAGTGCCGAGGCGGAGTACCGCTTTTTGACCTTTGCGGATGAGGCGTATGCCGAAAAACTAAAAACAAAGGCTTTTTGTAGAATTGAGAAAAAGAAAGAAACTATTAAATAAAAAAGCTAATGGCCAATGGCCAATGGCTAATAGCACTTAAAAGATATATGGCAAAAGATAAAACGATGTCGCGTGCTGAGCAGAAGCGTAAGGAGCGTGAGGCAAAACGCAAAAAGAGTTTGACCGAGAGCGATGGAACTCGCACACCGTGGGAGACAATATGTTGGATTGGAGGATTACTAATTCTCCTATTCTCTCTTTATGTACTTGTGGCAGCAGTGGCGCACCTCTTCGTGTGGCGCAACGACCTCGGAGCGTTGTCGCCAAACCCACTCAATAATGTGATAACATTCCAAAATGTCTGTGGCGACACGGGAGCAAAGATTGCCGATGCACTTATCGGAAGGTCGTTTGGTGTGTTTGGTGTGCTGATTCCAATTATCGGAATGTTGTTCGGAGGCTTTCTGCTTCTCGAACGCTCGCGCGTGTTGTGGCGCACAGCGTTGTCGATTATGCTCGTTACTATTTGTGGCTCGCTTACGCTGGCATCTATAACCAAGGCTGACGGCTATTTCGGTAGCGGTTGGGGCGGAGAGTTCGGAATAGCGATATTTGATCTGCTTGAAGGCGAAATTGGCGTTATGGGTGTGGTTTTTGTACTTGTAGCGTGTTGGATAGTGACGGGAATAATTATAAATCTGCACTTCATCGACTTCCTTAAGCGCACCACCGAAACGAGTGTAGAGCAGGGTAGAGATCTGCTGACTTCGCTGAAGGAGTATGCAGCCCGCAAACGCGAGGAGCGTGTAAAGCGTAAGGAGATACAGCGACTCAAGGATGAAGCTGCCGCAGCTGAGGATAGTGTGCGCTATATCGGTAAGATCACCGATGAGGGTACAGCTCCTGCGGAGGAGGTTGGCGAACCAAAGGAGGAGAGTACCCCAGAGATAGAGGATGTAGCGATTGTTATAGAAGAGAACCCAAACCCTCAACCTACAACCACTACTCCTGACGAGGAGGTTGCGGTGCAGACTCCAAAATCCAATATTGATGTTGTGGAGGTCTACGAGCATAAAGATGCAAAGCTCTCTGCTGCACAGATTGACAAACATCGTCCGTATAATCCCGACAGTACGCCTGACTATAAGTTCCCGAAGGTCGATTTCTTGTGCAATTACGAGAGTGGAGCCGAGGTGTCGAACGACGAGATTGAGCAGAATAAACAGCGTATCGAGGAGACTTTGGGCAACTTCGGAGTGCCTATTATCTCTATGACTGCAACTATCGGCCCAACTGTAACCTTGTACGAGATTGTGCAGGAGCCAGGCGTTAAGATTGCCCGTGTGCAGGGATTGGAGAAGGATATTGCGCAGTCGCTGAAGGCGTTGGGTATCCGTATTATCGCCCCAATTCCAGGCAAAGGTACTATCGGTATCGAAGTGCCAAACCGCAATAAGGAGACCGTGTCGATGCGCTCGGCTATTCAGTCGGAGCGTTTCCAGAACTATAAGGCGGAGCTGCCAGTGGTTATTGGTCGCACAATTCAGAACGAGAACTTTGTCTTCGACTTGGCAAAGATGCCGCACTTGCTCGTTGCAGGTGCTACGGGACAGGGTAAGTCGGTGGGCTTGAATGCTATTATTGCATCGTTGCTCTACCGTAAAGACCCTTCGCAGTTGAAGTTTGTGCTGATTGATCCTAAGACCGTCGAGTTCTCGCTCTATGCGAAGTTGGAGAAGCACTTCTTGGCGAAGATGGAGTCCGAAGAGGAGGCTATCGTAAAAGATCCGAAGAAGGCTGTCTATACCCTTAATTCTCTCTGCATTGAGATGGAAAACCGCCTTGCAAAGTGCGGCAAGGTGGGTGTGAGAAATATTGTTGAGTACAACGATATGGTGCGTCAGCGCAAGGTCGAAGACGATATTATGCCATATATCGTGGTTGTTATTGACGAGTTTGCCGATCTGATTATGACCGCCAAGGAGGTAGAGCAACCTGTGATGCGTCTGGCTCAGAAGGCTCGTGCTATCGGTATCCACCTTATCGTGGCGACACAGCGACCTGATGTAAAGGTTATCACGGGAGGTATCAAGGCGAACTTCCCTGCACGAATCGCCTTCCGCGTGATGCAGATGATTGACTCTCGAACAATTATCGACCAACCAGGTGCAAACCAGCTTATCGGTCGTGGAGATATGCTCATGTCGAATGGTGGAGAGCTTACCCGTATTCAGTGTGCCTTTGTCGATACACCAGAGGTGCGCGATATCGTGGAGCATATCTCGGAGCAGCCATTCCCATATCCAAGTGGAACTTATCTCCTACCTGACTACGAAGACTCGAACTCTTCGGGTGGCTCGGATGCAAACTTTGGAAGTGAGAGTGGTGCGCCACGCCAGTTTGACGAGCACTTTGCGGAGGTTGCACGCGATGCAGTGGCGAGTGGTCGCTTCTCGACATCCTATATCCAGAGCGTCTACGGTGTAGGTTTCAACCGCGCAGGTCGTATCACGCGACAGCTGGAGCAGGCGGGTATTATCGGCCCTGCAAATGGCTCGAAACCGCGTGATGTGAAGATTTACGACTTGCAGTCGTTGGAGGCACTGCTACAAGAGCTTGGAATTAGTGAGTAGAGAGTAGAGAGTAGTTAATAATTCTTAATTCTTAATTCTCAATTCTCAATCAACCTCTGTTGCTCTAAAAGAAACTGAAAATGAGAAAGACAATTCTATTCTTTTTATTGTTTGTAACCTTGTCGGCATGGGCTGACGAGAGGGGCGAGAAACGCCTGGAGCGTATTGCGCGCCACTACTCGGCTATGGGCAACTATGTTGTGTCGTTTGAACTGCTTGCCGATGGCGGAAATCAAAAAGGTGTGCTTGCTGTGAATGGCAATAACTCCTATGTGAAGATTGCCGACTCGGAGGTGTTTGTTGTGGACTCTGTTCGTTACGAGGTGCGCAGTTCCGCAAAGGAGATTGTCGTAGATCGTGCCGATGCCTATGAAAAGGAGTTGTTCGATCCGCTGAAGGGCTTTGCGCATATCAGCAAAGATTTCGAGGTTGAGGAGTGCGAGGTCGAGGGTAGAGTGGCTGTTCGACTCTCGCCAAAGCGCAGTGGCGATGTTGTCCATATCGTGACTGCTCCCGACGGAGAGAGCATCTCAAAGATTATATATGGTAGCGGAGGTGCTCTGGTTGAGGTGCAGGTGCGAAACACCCAAAAAAGCACAGAACCACTACCTCATTTCTCGAAAGAGAGCTATAAAGGGTTTGAATTGATAGATTTTCGATGAAAATGCAAGTTTTTTAGCCAAAAAGTTTGGCGGTTTGCAAAAAATGTCTTAATTTAGTAGTGCGAAAGAAAACTATCAAAGAAATAACACTTAAAATTTGAGTTCTATGATTATTACATTTAACGAATTGCGCCGTATCAAGGATAGACTTCCAAGCGGCAGCTCACAGCGTATTGCAGACGAGTTAGGTCTCGATGTTGAGACCGTTCGTAACTATTTTGGTGGAAAGCACTTCGACGCTAAGGGTTCTGTAGGTGTTCACTTCGAGCAGGGACCTGATGGTGGTGTTGTGACACTCGACGATACAGCTATCCTCGATGCTGCAATGCGCATTTTGAACGAATTGGAGAAGTAGAATATTTCTATCTTTTAGAGGGTTGTCTTTTTCGGGCAACCCTATTTTTGCTTAAATAACCAAATTAAAAACAGTGTATATTATGAAGAGATTTTTTATGGCACTCGTGTGCGCAGCACTCGTAGTATCGGTGTCGGCAGCTCCAAAGAAGGCACCAAAGGTGGACTATGTAAACGCAACAGAGCTTACTTTGGTAGGTAAATTGTGCGAAACAACAAACCCTTACCACCGCGTTGAGGTTGAAAATGTAGAGGGCATTTCGAAGGGCGAGGCAAGATTGCTCAAGATGGCTTCGGGCTTGGCTATTGCATTTAAGACCAATGCATCATCTATCTATGTAAAGGCAACTTATGGCCCTGCAAGTTCGTGGGGTTCTTATGCTCCGCTTGTAACCACCACAGGTTTTAATCTCTTTATCAAGGATAACGATGGCGAGTGGACTTGGGCTGCAGCAAAGGCTCACAAGATTGTTCCAACAACAAAGACTCTTGATAAACTCTCGAAGCCACTCAATGTTATCAGCGGCTTGGTAAAGGGCGAGAAGGAGTGCTTGCTCTATCTCCCTCTCTACTCGGAGATTCTTTCGTTGGAGATTGGTGTGAACAGTGGCGCAAAAATCGCTGCTTTGGAGAATCCTTTCCGCCACAATATCGCAGTGTTCGGTTCGAGCTTCACTCACGGCTCGTGCGCTTCGGGCCCTGCTTTGACTTGGCCTGCATTCCTCTCGCGTGCTACAGGTTTGCACCTCTGCTCGTTCGGTATGTCGGGTAACAGCAAGTTGCAGCCATACCTCGGCAATGAGTTTGCAAAGACTAAGGCTGACGCCCTTATCTGCGACGCATTCTCGAATCCAACCGTAGCACAGATTGGCTCGCGTATTCGTCCATTTATTCAGGCTGTTCGCAAGCATAAGCCAGATATGCCTATCATCTTCCTCAATACAATCTATCGTGAGCATCGCAACTTCCGCCCTGCATACGAGAAGAGAGAGCAGAGCCGTATCGAATATGTTGAGGAGACCATGAAGGCTGTGACCAAGGAGTTCAAGAATGTATACTTTGTGAATGTTCCTGATCAGACTGGTACAGACCACATCACTTCGGCAGATGGTACTCACCCATATTCGTATGGCTACCACCGTTGGGCTCAGGCTATTGAGAAGCCAATTATGAAGATTCTCAAGAAGCACAAGATTAAGTAAATATTATAAATAGGTAGTAAAGAGATTGTCTGCATCGATTTTGCGGTCAATCTCTTTTTTTATTGCTATTTTATTGATATTCGATAATTATTCACATTTTCGTGAAGATATTTTCGTAATTGCTTGGAAATGTAGGAAATATGACTTATATTTGTGACATATTAGTTAGTTGAGGATAGTTGGATATCTCCCTCTCCTGTTTTTTAAGGGGTGGGGGCGATAGCTTGATTATTAAGTTGATGCTGTAGTGGCTAATGGATTAACTAACATAGTGGTGTGTAATTCCTAATAAAATATTTATCAATACATTAAAATTTTAGCTTATGAAAAAATTTTTACTATTAATGTTGGTGGCAGCTTTGGGCTTATTGGTCAAAATAGTACATAAAATCGGGGCGGTTTTTGATTATTGGTCAAAAATAGTACATAAATGCGGGTGTTTGCCCGCATTTTCTACTTGTATTTGAGCTTAAAATACTCGTCTA
>SUZQ01000011.1 GCA_015059875.1 Rikenellaceae bacterium
ATCCTGAGCCAGGATCAAACTCTCCATTGTAAAAAAAGAATTAATTAAATCTTAGCTCTTATCTCAAAGGTATTGTTTTGAAATATCACTTCTTGCGAAGTGAAGGAAAACTTATTTAGCTGCTCAAGTACCTCAAAGAACGCATTCTATTTGATTGGACCGATGTCCTAATCTTTCTGTTTTTCGCTCACCGCTGTTTTATCAGCGCGAAAGTGGTGCAAAGGTAAGGCAAGTTTTTTAATCTACCAAATTTTTTGGAAACTTTTTTCAAAAAATTTTTCAGAACCCTATTTTGCGGCTCTCTTTTCTGTCAGCCAACTGGCTTTTCAGTGCCGAAAGCGGGTGCAAAGTAACGGCAAAAAAATGATACTTCCAAATATTTCAAGGACTTTTTTTAATGTTTTTTATGGCTTATTTTACACTTCGTTAGTTATCAATAACTTACAACCTAATAATTTTTCAAAAATTTTAATAACATCAAACTGCGGATATGCCATTATATATATAAGTATAGGAATTGGTAAAATAAAATCGCCTCTTGCGAGGCGATTTCCATATGACAAAATAGTACCGATTAGGAGTTTGATAATTCATTTAACAGTTCCTCGCACGCCTCTTCGAGCATATTAATTACGAGATAAAATCCCTCTCTACCCTCGTAGTATGGATCGGGAACATAGTCGTAGTTAGTGCGATATGTCGTGAAGTAGTCGCGCATACGATAGACCTTGTCGATATGCTCGCGCTCAGGAGCAAGACGACAAACGCGCTCGTAGTTGCTATCATCCATTACAATGATGCGATCAAAATCGTAGAAATCGCCTTCGCGGAGTGGGCGCGAGCGATGCGTAAGGCAGTAGCCTCTGCAATGCGCCGCCTCGCGCATACGAGGATCGGCAAGTTCGCCAGCGTGTCCCGAATAGGTGCCAGCTGAATCAATCTCAAACTGCTCTGCCAAACCTCGCGCAAAAACCTTTTGGCGAAAAATCTCCTCTGCCATAGGCGAACGGCAGATATTGCCAAGACAGACAAATAAAATTCGTTGTTTCATCACTTATTATCAATTATTAAAACGCCTCATTGAATGAAAACACTGCTCCGTGAATAAGGCGACCTCGATGGTCGCGACCTCCAAAGCCGTAATCGACTCGGAGATTTACACCGTGTTTTAAGGCATAACGCAGACCGACACCATAAGTCGGTAGAGTTTTGTGCCAATCAAATGAGCCAAATGTAGAAAAAACATTTCCTGCACCACCCCACGCGGCTGCGCCAAAACCCTTATAGATACGCTGGCGCAATTCAGCCTGCAAGGTCACAGCACACAAGTCAGTAAAGCGACCTGCATAGTAGCCGCGCATAGAGGAGAGTCCGCCGAGCGTTGCATAATACACCCACGGAGTTCCCTGACTATTATACTCGCCTCGCAAATCAAACGCCAGCACCGCGCCCTTCCACAATCGCTGATAGTAATCGAGAGTCAAACGACCACTCCACAGCGTTTTGCCAATGTTATTCATTCCCCTCGGGCGCACCTTTGCCTGTGCAGCAATATAAACTCCTCGTTGCGGTGCTGATATCGCATCGCGCGTATCGTACTCTACAAAGAGAGAGATTCCCGTTGCGTTATATTTTACCCCATAGCCATTGAGCAGCGTTTCAAACTCCGCCTGCGACGCATACTTGCCGCCAAACTTTCCAAAGTGGTAATTGTAGTCAGCTCCGACTCCGACATATAGACCTTTTGTTATTTTTTGCAGAAATTTTCCCTCCACAATGCAACGCGAAGCGAGATACCTCATCGCGCCATTATCCATTGCGGCATCGTAGCCTAAGCCCCAAAAGTTGGTGGGTTGCGAGTAGAACTCGGCATTATAGACAATGCGTTGTCGATCTTTGCGGAAGATATTTACGCCACTCACGCCTACGCGATAAAATCCCGTAAGCGATGCTGTGGCATAGACCGAAAAGTTTGAGGCAGGGATATCTCGACTCTTCTTATCAAGGCGATAGAGTCCTGCTGCCATAACCGCCAAACCGAGAGAGGTCGAATTTGTATAGTAGAGGCTCGGAATAAAAGTCATATCAACTCTTCGCTCGAAGCTACTATCAATAGAGCTCTCTGCGATGTAATTGACAAACTTTTGCCACCCTTTTCCACTGTTCCTCTTCTCTCTCTGCAACGGCAGTTGTGTGATTGGCGTATATCTATAAGCGACAGTATCCTTGTTCACAACAAGGATACTATCGTTCTGTGCGGCTGCCGTTGAAACGAGTGCAACAAGCAGCGAGAATATAGCTATACGCCTAAACATCCACTATTTGCGATACTTATCAACCACCTTATAGAAATTCTCTATACCAGCCTCGTCGAGATCGTTTTTAGCGCAATATACCAGCTCGCCATCCTTCGATACAATCATAATAACGAACTTGCCATCACAATCGCCCAAGCCCCACTTCTGCTTCAAAAGTTGTTTGTCGTCATCGAGAATAGTTGCACCATTCTTCTCTGAACGCTTTCGAGCCATATTACGAACCATTCCCTTTGGCAACTTTGTATCAACAAAATTCATCACACCAAAGCCAAAAATAGCTGGGCCTTGCGCGCGCTTGTTATCCTCCAACTCATCGGAGAGTTTCTTGTTGCTACCACCCTTCAAATAGCTATCAGGATCAACATAGAAGATAAGAAGATTCTTCTCTCCGAACTTAGGCAATGTGGTTGGTTTGCCACTAATGTCATTAATTGTCAAGTTTTCAACCTTGCGAGGCACAGAAACCTCTTGAGCCTCAACCGCTGTGCTTGCAAGCAAAGCTACGACAAGCAACAAAAGATTTTTAATTTTCATAACTGTTTTCATTGTTTGTACGGGGCAAATATACAAAAACTATCAAGACTTTTCCCGTTAATAGATAAAAAAATGGATATTACAGTCGTTTTTTAATCTTGCAATTTGACTAAAATTGCGATTTCTTATGCCTTCTATCGAGTCGAGTTTCCAATCCATAACGACCACTACCCGACACTATCAGAGTGACATATATACCTATATATAATATTTGTCGCTCCACGCCAAGCCATCCTAACGACGGATAGACGATGAATATCTCAACAAACATTCCAAGAGCCATAATAAATGCGGCAAAGCGAGTTCCGAACCCCAAGATAATCATCACTGCAAATATAGCCTCCAACAGTGTAAATATTACAAAAGTTGCCCAGCTACTCTCGAAAAGCAATGCCGGATAGCCCGTAAGTACGAAGTTATAGGTCTGCAACTTGTCGATAATATGCAAGGCTATCAGCGTTCCGACAAAGAGTCGGAGAAAGAGAATGGCGCGATCGATAAAACGATATTGGCGCAATATTTCGAGGAGTTGTCTCATCATAGCACACTCCTCTACCGCAACTATTACGCCAAAATAAATAAGTGCAATCCCCCAATGGAAGATTGCACTTAAATTGCAAGCAAGCAAGAACTATTTCTTAGCCTCCTCAACCGATACCTTACGGAACTCCTTCAAGAGCTTCGAAAGCTCCAAAGCAGCCTTACGAGCGCGAGTACCAGCAGCCTTGTTGTTCTTCTCTACCTGAGCAGCAGCATTTGCCTGAAAAGCAGCTACTTGTGCATTGATCTGATCTACTAAATTTTTCATAACCTTATTGTTTTAGTTTTTATGGTTTATGTCACAAATGTATAATATTTTTTATTACAAACCAAATTTTTTTCGCATAAATCGCTATAAAACTGCATTTTTCATATCGTTTTAACGCTTATCGGGTATATTTTTTGTTCAAACATCTCTCAGAAATGAACTTATACATAATTAAAATACCGATATGTTACCAATTTTACGATTAGCTATTTTGCTCATATTGGCAGTTATACCTGCAGCCTGCAAGCAACGCGCCAAGATTGAATCCGAGCCTCTCGAAATAGAGGTTGCCTCAGTTGCTGGGAAGGTACTGCCAAATAGGATGCAGTTTATCGCACCCATTGACGCGAACTACTCCGCAACGATTCAGCCTCGTATTTCGGGTTTTCTACTCTCTTCAAATTTCGCAAACGGTATGCCCGTAAAGCGAGGACAGTTGATCTTCACGCTCGATGATGCACCGCAACGCGCAAATCGTCTTGCCGCAGAGGCCTCACTTACCTCTGCAAAAGCAAAGGCTGCCGAAGCAAAGCGAAACTATGAGCGTGCTATTCCGTTAGCTCGCATAAACGCCATAAGTCAGACTCAGCTCGACCAATACACGGCAGAGAATCTTGCCGCCATAGCCGCCGTAAAATCGGCAGAGCAAACACTCCGCAATGCCCGATTAGACGAGAGCTACACGCGCATATACGCACCAATAAGCGGTATCATCTCATCCTCGGCTGCTACGGCTGGCGACTACATTGGCCCCGGAACACAATTCGCTGAGCTTACAACGATACAGAGCAT
The DNA here is from genome assembly GCA_015059875.1 of Rikenellaceae bacterium. Lineage (GTDB taxonomy): Bacteria > Bacteroidota > Bacteroidia > Bacteroidales > Rikenellaceae > Alistipes. The sequence goes on from SUZQ01000011.1 coordinate 4,453, forward strand.
CGACACTGTAGCGGTTGATTTGGCTATTCCTATGCGGAAGTACTTGGAGAGTTCGGGGCGCACATCCTTCTCGTACGACAACGCCAAACTCCTCTCCGATATCCGCTTGCGATTGACCGACGGTAGCGAATACCCCGAAAGCGGTTTCTACAAATTCACTCGCCAAAGCATTGCCAGCGAGATGGGGACAATTGTTATTGTTGTCGGATTTCGCAATCCGAATTATGCACTCAAGACGGGGCAATTTGCCCGTATTTCGGCATCGCTCGGAGCTGATAAAGAGCGCATTGTAATACCGCAACGAGCTGTAAGCCAAATTCAAAACATCTCCTCCGTATGGGTTATTCACCCCGACAACACAGCCGAATATCGCGAAGTAAAGTTGGGCAATACGGCAGGCGAAATGTGGATTGTAGAGCAAGGACTCTCGAAGGGCGAGGTGGTTGCGACAAGCGGTTTGCAGAAGTTACGCAACGGAATGAAGGTTTCTATAGTAACAAAATAGCAGAGGTATGAAAAACTTTTTTATCCACAGACCAATATTCGCCATATCTCTATCGGTAATCATCGTACTGCTTGGGGCTATCTCGATTGCAAATCTCTCAATTGAGCAGTACCCCGACATCACCCCGCCCGTAGTCGAAGTTACCGCAACATACGAAGGGGCAGATGCCGAGACGGTAAACAATGCCGTAGCTACACCCCTTGCCGAGAGCATTATGGGAGTAAGCGATATGCTATATATGCAGGCAACAAGCGCGAACGATGGCTCGATGACTCTGCAAGTGACATTCGATATCGGTTCTGACGCAGACCTCGATGCAATTTTTACACAGAACAATGTCGCCACCGCGATGGCAAAACTTCCATCTTCAGTTGTGGAGCAAGGTGTTGTTACACGCAAGACTCAGACGGGTTTTCTGATGGTCTATGCCCTATATAGTGATGGACGATATGACGAGAATTTTCTATCGAATTACGCCTACATCAACCTCGAAAACGAGTTGCTGAAGATAAATGGCATCGGAAAGGTTGATATTATGGGTGCGGGCGAGTATGCTATGCGCGTGTGGTTACGCCCCGATATGCTCGCCTATTATAATATATCTGTAAGCGAAATTCTCGCTGCAATATCCACCGAGGCGGGCATCTACCCAGCTGGGCAGTTCGGAGCTGAGCCGACGCCACCCTCAACGCAATACACCTATACCGTAACAATGCCTCGTCAAATCTCAACACCTGAGGAGTTTGGCGAAATTGTGCTGCGCACCACAGAGAAAGGCACGCAAGTAAGATTACGCGATGTTGCGACGGTTGAGTTGGGTAATCAGAACTATGGCGCAACCTCCCGTTTTGGCGATAAACCGACAACAATTATCAGCATCTACCAAGAGCCAAACTCCAACGCCGTAGCTCTTGGCGAGGCGGTAAAGGCGAAGATGGCGACTCTTGCAGAGCGAATGCCCGACGGAGTCAAATACGAGGTTCTTGTCGATGGTACGAAGAGTATCACGGCTGGTATTCGTGAAATTTTCGAGACGCTGATTATCGCGCTTATATTGGTGATTCTGATAATTTATCTCTTTCTGCAAGATTGGCGAGCTACGCTTATTCCACTTATCGCCATTCCCGTTTCGATTATCGGAACATTTATGCTCTTTCCGTTGTTGGGATTTACGATAAATATCGTATCTCTGCTCGGATTGGTCTTGTCGGTGGGTTTGGTTGTCGATGACGCAATTGTAGTTGTTGAGGCCTCACAATCGGGCATTGAACGAGGTCTTTCGCCCATAGCTGCTACCGAAGAGGCTATGAGTAAGGTTACCTCGCCAATTATTGCTACCACTATCGTTCTGCTGGCGGTGTTTATCCCGATATCCTTTTCGGGCGGCATCTCGGCACGACTATTTCAACAATTTGCCGTAACAATTTCGGTCTCGGTGCTATTTTCGATGATAAACGCGCTATCACTATCACCAGCGTTGTGCGCATTGTTGCTCCGCCCGCGCAAAGAGCGCACAAAGGGTTTCTTCGGAGCTTTTAACTACATCTTCGATAGGGCTATGGGCAGTTATGGTGCTACGATAAGTGAGGTTGTTAAGCGGTGGCGCACCACAATAGCAGTAGTGGCGGTTATGGTTGTGGCGATAGTTGCAATGCTCAATATTCTGCCACGCGGCTTCCTGCCCGACGAAGATCAAGGATTCTTTACAATAGCGGTAAATGCTCCCGATAACACGGCCCTCGCACGCACGGAGCAGATTATGACAAAGGTCGATTCCGTAACCAAGTCTACCCTACCAATCGTGGAGAGTACTGGTGTGGTTTCGGGTTTCAATATGATTTCGGGAGTTGCTGCGACCAATAGCGGAGTTATATTTGTGAAGCTTACAGATTTCGACAAGCGCAAGCTATCGGCAATGGAGGCGGTAGCGGAGATAAACAGAAAACTCTACACCGCCATTCCCGAAGCGGAGTGTGCCGCGTTTATCTCTCCATCAATTCCTGGTTTGGGTGTTACATCTGGCGTAACTTTTGAGTTGCAGGATCGTGCTGGCAGGGGTATGGAGTATCTCGCCGAGCAGAGTGACAAACTCCTTGCTGCCCTCCGCAAAGAGCCACACATAGCCTCCGCAACTACCGAGTTCCGCCGAGGTGTCGCGCAGAAACATCTCGACATTGACAAGCAGCATGCTCTAATGAGTGGCGTTTCACTCTCCTCGCTATATGCCGAGACCGCGACGCTTCTCGGAGGACGAATGATAAATAACTTCAATCTCTATGGGCGACTCTACCAGAGCTATCTGCAAGCCGCACCAGAGTATCGCGAGGATGCGACATCGCTCAACGGCTACTTCCTGAAAAATGGCAAGGGAGAGAGCGTTCCCCTCACCTCATTCGTTACGGTGCGCGACACGACAGGCGTGCAGTATGTTTCGCAATTCAATCTCTATCGCTCAATCGGAATAAATGTCGCCCCGACAGAGGGCTCCTCTACGGGAGAGATTATGACCACCATCGAGCGCATTGCCAACAACACCCTCCCCGATGACACTGCAATAGCGTGGAGTGGAGTATCGTTTCAAGAGCGCGAGGAGGGCGGAAAAGGGGCATGGGTATTTGTAATCGCCTTCATCTTTGTGTTCTTCACACTGTCGTCACTGTACGAGAGTTGGAGTCTACCATTGGCGATTGTTGCGGGTGTTCCTCTCGCGGTTATCGGAGCTTTGTGCGCTATCGGTTTTGCGCATCTTATAGAGCCTAAATTCATCAACGACATCTATATGCAGATATCGTTGGCGATGCTGATAGGTTTGGCAGCAAAGAACTCCATTTTGGTTGTTGAGTATGCCGACAAGCTCTTCCGCGAAGAGAAAGAGTCGCTGCTCAATGCTACCATAAATGCTGCCAAGATGCGTGTACGCCCAATTTTGATGACGGCATTCGCCTCAATACTCGGAATGTTGCCGTTAGTTTTTGCCTCGGGAGTCTACTCCACAGCACGAAATATTATGGGCGTATCGTTAGTTGGCGGTCTGCTTTTCGCCACCATTTTTGGTATTCTTCTCTACCCTGCTCTATACTATGTTGTAGGCAAGGTTGCACGATTTGAAAATAAATAGAATTAGACTATGCGTAGAGTATTTTATTATATATTAGTATCTTTTGCTCTCCTTACGGGGTGCAATCCTCGCCTTGCCGCGCCACAACTCGCTACACACCGAAAGTATATCTTCGGTAGTGGTTTCTCTAACGACACCATACAACTCAACGAAGAGTGGTGGCAAATGTTCGGCGACACAACGCTCAATCGTCTTGTGGCGCGAGCTATAGCGCAGAATAAAAATATCGAGATAGCCGCCTCGCGCATAGAGGAGGCTCGCCACAACCTTGTTGTAACTCGTTCAACATATTTGCCATCTATTTCGGGTACAATTTCAGCCGAAGGTAAATACGAAAGTGCAACCGACAACATCGCACAATCGTATAAGATTCTACCGCAAGCGAGCTGGGAGGTACCACTATTCGGCTCTCTGCGCCACGCCACAAAGGGGGCTAAGGCGGCTATTGATTACGAAGTGTGGCAATATCGAGGTGTACGACTTGCTCTTGAGGCGGAGGTTGCAACAACCTACTTCACACTGCTGCAATATCGACAAGATTTGAAGATTGCCAAACGCAGCAGCGAGTTGCGTCGCGAAATGATGACTCTTATAGACTCGCTCTATAATTATGGTTTTGCATCGGGTGTAAATCTTGAGCAGGCGCGCAGTCTACTATACACAGCCGAATCGGATATTCCTCTCTACGAAAGGGCTATATCGCAAACTCTGCTCTCGCTCGCCACACTCACGGGTGATACTCCCGATATGTTTATAAATATAGGTATGGAGGGCTCTGCTGCCATAACCAACGACTACCGCCCATACGATATCGCTATTGGTGTGCCGTCGGATATCCTGCACCGCCGTCCCGACTTGATGGCGGCATACTACACCATGCAGCAGAGTGCCGCAGGTGTGGGTTTGGCTCGTTCAGCCCGACTCCCTTCGATTACGCTAACACTATTTGGTGGTACGGCAACCGACAAGGTTAGTCGTCTATTTTCGAGTAAGGGGTGGATAGCGGATGCTATGGCATCAATTGCACAACCGATATTCAACTTCGGAGGTTTGCGTCGTCGTGAGGCAGCCGCACGCGAGGCGTACAAGCAGAGTCTTCTCGCCTACGAACAGAGTTATATCGAGGCGTTAAATGATGTAGAGAGTGCATTGGTGGCGATAACCACTTCGCGCGAGGAGTTAATGCGCTATGCGGGATTGGTCAAATCGTATCGCAACATCGCAATTATGACCTACTCGCTCTATCGCAATGGTCTTTCGGGTTATCTCGATGTTATAGATGCCGAGCGTTCACTCTACTCATCGCAGATGCAGTTCGAAAATCTCGTGGCTCAGCAATATATCAACTACATCAATCTCTGCAAAGCGTTAGGCGGAGGATACTGGGTAGAGAATTGAGAATTGAGAATTGAGAATTGAGAATTGAGAATTGAGGATTAAGGATTGAGAATTTCAACTCTTCCGCTTCAAAAAATCGTAAATGATTGAGCTATTTTTGTGCGAAGCAAGGGAGCAAAAGCGGAGCATAGTAAACCTATGTGAGCATTTTGCTATCCGAAGTGCAGTGCAAAATTTACCCGCCAGAACACTACATTAATTAAAATCGTAAATGGTGGTGAAAATTTTGTGCTAAGCGAGGTAGTGAAATCGCAGCATAGTAAACCTATGTGAGCATTTCGATATCCGAAGTGCAGTGCAAAATTTACCCGCCAGAACACTGCATTAATTAAAATCGTAAATGGTGGTGAAAATTTTGTGCTAAGCGAGGTAGTGAAAGCGCAGCATAGTAAACCTATGTGAGCATTTCGATATCCGAAGTGCAGTGCAAAATTTACCCGCCAGAACGATTTTAATATGGTATGTCGCGGTAGTTGTACTTGGCGGAGATAGTGCCATTATCCAACTCGACAAGACCATAGTTTGCGCGAAGCATCGTCTTCATGGTCTTGGCGTCCATATTGTAGAGAGGTACGGAGACTCCACCAAAGTTCAGTCGCGATTGGTATGCGATATTTACGGGGGTAAGGCAAATTACTGCACTACCCTCCTCTGCGGCTTGCTTTGCTACTGCCGAGAATCGCTCAACAACATCTTCATCAAGGTTGTCGAAGTTCACCATACAGAGCATATAGAGTTTACCCGATGTAGCAAGTATCTCCGAGGTCTTTTCGCCCTCGCTATTGCCGATATAGAACTCCAAAATCATCGGTTCTACACTATCAACGCTCTCATCAACACGAGTCTCCACCCACTCCCAACGCTTGTCGTTATGCCAAGCCTTATCATCAATAGCGAACTCACGAAGGCGACCAGTGCGACGATTGCGATAGACAAGAACAACCTCCTCGGAACTCTGTTTTGCTTGAGCAATTTTCATCTCCTCAGCTATATTTGTACCCTCCTTATACGGAAGCATATCAATAGGTGGAAGATGGAAGTAGCTATATGTTCCTACACTCATAGCCATCGTAAAGAAGAAGCACATTAGGAAGAACTCCAACTTCGAGAAAGCAAATATACGATCAGGGCGATAGCGATACCAAAAGCAGAATGCCATAGGCAGCAGCACCGCATTTTTGGCAAAAGTTTGCCATGGGGTAAGTTTTACCAGTTCGCCAAAGCAACCACAATCTTCAACAGGGAAGATTGTCGCACTCAAGAAGGTTAGAATCGTGAAGAAGGTCATCGACAACACCGAGAATATCGACACCAAGCGGATGCGCACCTTGAAGGTAAGCATACATCCCATCATCAACTCTGCGCCACAGAGCCAAATCGAGAATACGGCAACCACCCACTCTGGAGCCGACAAGTCGTAGGCTGCGAGGTAGTTTTTAACACTTAGAATCGTACCCCACGGATCGATAGCCTTGAAGAATCCAGATACGATAAATGTTATCGCAAAGAGGATACGGCAGATGTGCGACAAGTAACGAAACCAGCGTCTATTTCTCAGTGCTTGAGCCATTGTTCATTCCATTTAAGAGTGGGGATATAGTCTGCTCAATGCGGGCAAAAATCTCATCGGGAGTAGCCATTGCACCCTCCGCATTACTGCAATCTACAACAAGCAACTCGCTATCGCGCTCCGCCGATTCGATATATACCTCGCGGACACGCTGCTGCAACGACAACGACTGTTCGTGAATGTCGGATGCACCATTGAGATAGGATCGATCATCGCCCTCGCGCTGCTCGGTCAATCGTTTCTCGGTAAATGCAAATGGTACATCGAGAAACAACGACACATCGGGACGAGGGATTTTGTTCACTTCGTATTCGAGATTCAAAATCCAATCATTCAAGCGCAAACGAGCCTCCTTGTCAGCTATCTTAGCGCATTGGTAGCCTATATTCGAATAGACATATCTATCGACAATCACGACCTTGCCCTCCTCCTGCCATTTACGAATTTGCGGTGCCATATCGGCACGGTCACCTGCATAGAGCAGTGCAACAATATATGGATCAACTTGATCCACCGAGCCAAGTTCGCCTCGCAAAAAGCGAGCAATCAAGTCGCCATAGATAGGTGCATCGAAGCGAGGAAAGTGTACATACTCACTCGCCACACCACGCTCTGCAAACATCTCACGCAGTCTCTTTATCTGGGTAGATTTTCCCGCGCCATCAAGTCCTTCAAGTACAATAAACATATTTTTTATAGCTTTTAGCCATTGACCTTTGGTCTTCACCGCTCCGCCTCAGCATAGCCAGCAAACTGTCTCTGCACTCGGCTTAATCGCGGCGTTGGCCATTAGCCATTAGCTAAATTAATTTTTTTAGAGAGTTTAGAGAAATAATTTTACATTCTGCATTTCTCTCGTCTATTTAAGCATTCTGACTGCTCGTTTTACTCCTGCAACGAGTGCGTCAATATCAGCTTTGTTGGTGTAGAGTGCAATCGAGGCTCGAACAACACCATTTGTGCCGTAGCGCGCCATGACAGGCTCAGCACAGTGATGCCCAGTGCGCACCGCCACTCCCATCTTGTCGAGAATCATTCCAATATCGTAGTGGTCGCAACCCTCGACATTAAACGACACGATTGGAGCTTTCCCCTCAGTAGTGCCGTATATATGCAACCCCTCAACCTGCAACAACTGCTCGGTTGCGTAGTCAAGCATTGCTCTTTCGTGTCGTGCAACCTCCTCTGGATTGAGCGTCTGCAAAAACTTTATCGCCTCTGCCAAGCCTACAGCACCTATATAGTTCGATGTTCCCGCCTCAAATTTGAGTGGCAAAGGCGCGTAAGTGGTCTTTGCAAAAGTTACCTTATCGACCATATCGCCACCGCCCATATATGGAGGCATCTTCTCAAGTAGCTCTCGCTTGCCATACAATACGCCTATACCCGTAGGGCCATAGAGTTTATGCCCCGAAAAGGCGTAGAAATCACAATCAAGACTCTTCACATCCACTCCACCGTGAACAACTCCCTGACAGCCATCAACCACCACAACAGCACCCACCGAGTGTGCCTTCGTGATAATCGTTGCGAGGTCGGGGCAAGTGCCGAGTGTATTCGACGCCTGCGTAACTGCCACAACCTTTGTGCGCTCATCAATAAGAGTTTCAAGTGTATCGAGCATCAACGCTCCGCCTTCATCAACTTGAATTACTCGCAGCTCCGCACCCTTACGCTCCGTAGCCAACTGCCAAGGTACGATGTTCGAGTGGTGTTCGATATGGCTGACCACGACATTGTCGCCCGCACACAAGAACTTCTCGCAGTAGCTCGAAGCCACCAAGTTCAAAGACATCGTAGCTCCCGAAGTGAAGATAACCTCCTCGCGACACTCTGCACCGATAAATTGGCGCACCACCTCGCGAGCCTCCTCATATCGTACGGTCATCTCCTCCGATAGCAGATGCACTCCACGATGGATATTGGCGTTGTCGTGCAAGAGCAACTCCGACATCTTCTCAACCACACACTTTGGCTTCTGCGCCGTAGCAGCACTATCGAGGTATACCAGCCTCTTGCCATACACCTCACGCTCCAATATCGGAAACTCCTTGCGTATTTGCTCTACATCAAACATTTCACTACTACTCGTTTAATCTCTTTTGCAGGGCATCTGCTAAGATATTGCGCAAAGCCTCAATCTCGCACTTTGCCACAACATCGCCCACAAAGCCCTCTAACATCAGTCGTTCGGCACTCTCCTGCGAGATACCGCGCTGACGCATATAGTATATCGCCTGCTCGTCAAGTTGTCCTACGGTCGAGCCGTGCGAACACTTCACATCATCGGCATAAATCTCCAACTGCGGCTCTGACACTACGCGACCTGCGCCGAGTTCTATATTGCGGTTGAGCTGCTTGGCATCGGTGCGCTGTGCATCTTGCGCCACATAGACCAACCCCTTAAACTCCGCTACAGCCCTACCTGAAGCGACACTCTTGACCACTGAATTGCTCTTACAATCTGCAACATTATGGCGTGTAACAAGCGACAATACCGCGTGGTCAAATCCCGCCGCCACAACTGCCGCATTCATCACAAACGAGGAGTGCGGAGCGTTGAGCAAAGTTTCGTAAGCGGTATGCGCCCCTCGCAACATTACGGTAGTTACACTGCACTCGCTCGCTTCGCCCTGCTCTATCGTCAGCGACGCATACTTCTCCGAAGCATAGACCTCCGTAAGCGACACTTGCGCGTGCGGTGCAAGATGCAGAGTCAAAGCGCACTCCTTCGCATCGTCATGCCATACCACAAGCGACACCCTTTGCGAGGCTGCAACCTCAATATCGCCCTTGCGTGGATTTACAACAACGAGTGGCAACGACAAATCGCACTTATCGTCAATGCGTCCAACCTTCGTTTCGCGCAACAAGCCCTCTGCTATTAACTCTCGAACAGCCATTGCCTACTCTTTATAGTCGTTAATCAACCAATCGTAGCCCTCTTTTTCGAGCTTCAATGCCAACGATTTGTCGCCCGAATAGATAATCTTACCCTTATACAATACATGCACAAAGTCAGGCACGATATAGTCGAGCAGTCGCTGGTAGTGGGTAATTACCACCGTAGCATTCTCAGGTGTGTGCAACTTCGTAACACCCGTAGCGACAATTCGCAAAGCGTCAATATCCAAGCCCGAATCTGTCTCGTCAAGGATAGCCAACTTCGGATCGAGCATCGCCATCTGAAAAATCTCGTTTTTCTTCTTCTCGCCACCCGAAAAGCCCTCATTCACGGCACGAGAGGTCATCTTAGCATCGAGTTCCACGACCTTTGCCTTCTCGCGCATCATCTTCAAAAACTCGGCTGCGGTGAGTGGCTCCTCGCCACGCGACTTACGCTGCTCGTTCACGGCAATCTTCATAAAGTTTGCCATCGTAACACCTGAAATCTCTACGGGATACTGAAAGCCGAGGAACAAACCCTTTCTTGCTCTCTCCTCAATGGACATATCGCGCAAGTCCTCGCCCTCAAACGACAACTCGTCAGCCTCAACCGTAAACTTATCGCTACCTGCAATCACCGAAGCAAGCGTACTCTTGCCCGAACCATTAGGGCCCATTATGGCGTGTACCTCGCCAGCCTTAACCTCGAAATCTATCCCTCGAAGTATCTCCTTGCCATCAACCGATGCATGCAAATTCTTAATTTTAAGCATATATTCTTTTTTTGCTTTTAGCCATTAGCCCTTGGCCATTAGCTATTCTATTTTTTAATTTTACAATTTCTCCTATTCTCCGAAAATCGGAGGTGATGAGATTATTTTTGTGCGATGTTAGGCGACAAAAGCGGAGCATACTTTGGCGTATGTGAGCATTTTGGCGTCCGACACCTTCGTGCAAAAAGAACTCATCAGAACGATTTTCTATCCTACGCTGCCTTCAAGGCTGATAGATAACAATTTCTGCGCCTCGACCGCAAACTCCATCGGCAACTTTGCCAACACCTCACGGGCATATCCTCCAACAATCAAGCCCACGGCATCCTCCGTCGAAAGACCTCGTTGGTTGCAGTAGAAGAGTTGCTCCTCCGAGATTTTCGAGGTGGTAGCCTCGTGTTCGAGTTGAGCCGAGGAGTTGCGACAATCGACCGTAGGGAAGGTATGCGCACCACACCTGTCGCCAATCAGCAACGAGTCGCACTGCGAGTAGTTGCGGGCATTATCAGCCTTCGGCATAACCTTCACCAAGCCTCGATAGGCATTTTGCGACTGCCCTGCCGAGATACCCTTCGACACGATACGGCTGCGCGTGTTACGACCTATGTGTATCATCTTTGTACCCGTATCCGCCTGCTGGAAGTTGTTGGTCATCGCCACCGAGTAGAACTCGCCCACCGAGTTGTCGCCCATAAGCACACAGCTCGGATATTTCCAAGTTATCGCCGAGCCCGTTTCAACCTGTGTCCAAAACAGATGCGCATTCTCCTTGCAAAGACCTCGCTTGGTTACGAAGTTGTAGATTCCACCCTTACCCTCCTTGTCGCCTGGGTACCAATTCTGCACTGTCGAGTACTTAACCTCGGCATCTCTCTCCACGACAATCTCGACCACTGCGGCGTGCAGCTGATTTTCATCGCGCTGCGGAGCAGTGCAACCCTCCAAGTAGCTCACATACGCCCCCTCGTCAGCAACAATCAGCGTACGCTCGAACTGACCTGTACCCTGCGCATTTATGCGGAAGTAGGTCGAGAGCTCCACCGGGCAACGCACCCCCTTCGGGATATAGCAGAATGAGCCATCCGAAAAGACCGCCGTATTCAGTGCTGCGTAGAAGTTGTCGGCATACGGCACTACCGAGCCGAGATACTTGCGCACCAACTCAGGGTGGTTGCGTATCGCCTCCGAGATTGGGCAGAAGATAATGCCCTTCTCCGCCAACGCCTCTTGGAATGTTGTCTTTACCGACACCGAGTCAAAGACCGCATCTACCGCAACTCCCGCCAAGACCTTCTGCTCCTCCAATGGAATGCCGAGTTTATCGAAGGTCGCTTTGAGTTCAGGATCAACCTCGTCCATCGAAGCGAGTTGCTTTTTCTTCTTCGGTGCTGCGAAGTAGATAATATCGTTGAAATCGATCTCGGGGATATCGAGATGTCCCCATGTCGGGTGCTTCATCGTAAGCCAATGGCGATACGCCTTCAAGCGGAGTTCGAGCATCCATTCAGGCTCCTCCTTCTTTTGCGAAATAAGGCGTATAACCTCCTCGTTCAGACCTTTCGGAATGAACTCGGTCTCGATATCGGAGGTAAAGCCGTACTTGTAGTCCGACTCCTCTATCGTGGTTTTAATATCTATATTTTCCTCTTTCATTCTCTCTGCTAAATTGTATCATAGATACAAATCGTGCAAATATAGTGAAAAGTTAGGGACTTTTCAAATTAAAAATTAAGAATTGTATTTTTAGGGGCTTTTAGCCGTTAGCCATTGGCCATTAGCTGATTTTTTTGCACTTTTCGAGATAAGTTGCTATATTTGTGGTGCAGTCTTCGGATTGCAGACATATTAATTAGTGAAAGTGTTTCGCTAATCCTTCGCAGTAAAATTTGGCGATTTTAGACAACGAGGATTACAATGGCACTCTACACCGCATTTGGTATATCATTTTCCATATACCATTCGGTGTGAGGTATTGTTTATTTGTTGTCAGGTTACGCCAAATACCTACTGTGAGATAAACGAACTGCCTCACACTTTCTTTTATATTAACCCACTATCGGGAGGCGGATAGTAATTTGAATTTGAGCGAGATTTATTGTTAAACTTAAAAACACAAATTACTATGAAAAGATTTCTTCTTTCTCTTGTCCTTGCGGCAAGTTTGGTACTCACTTCGTGTAGTGACCCATTTGATGATTCAGCTATTTGGGAGACATTGGATGAGTATGGCGAAGCTATCAAAGACCACGAACAACGAATCGCTGCTCTCGAAGAGCTTTGCAAACAGATGAACACCAATATTTCATCCTTGCAGACTATTGTCGAGGCGTTGCAGAACAAAGACTATGTAACGGCGGTTGTACCCGTTGTTAAGGATGGAATAACAATCGGCTATACTATTACATTCAGCAAGTTGCAACCTGTCACTATCTACCACGGTGAAGATGGTAAGGACGGCGCAGATGGTAAAGACGGCAAAGACGGCTACACTCCGCAGATTGGCGTAAAGCAGGACACAGACGGCATCTACTATTGGACTCTCGATGGCGAGTGGTTGCTCGACGAGAGTGGCAATAAAATCAAGGCTGTAGGCACGGACGGAAAGGATGGCCAAAACGGCGAGGATGGCAAAGACGGTGCCGACGGCTCAAACGGTAACGACGGTCAGAACGGTGCTGACGGAAAAGACGGCATCACTCCACAGCTCAAAATCGAGGATGACTATTGGTATATCTCCTACGATAATGGTGCAACTTGGACCAAACTCGGCAAGGCTACGGGCGAGGACGGCAAAGACGGTCAAGATGGCGCAAATGGCTCTGGTGGTGATAGTTTCTTCCAAAGTGTAACACAAGATGAAGAGTGCGTATATCTTACACTTGCCGATGGAACAATTATCACACTACCAAAACACAAGGCTGAGGCTGCAAATTGCAAAATCTACTACACAACTCCGGATGGCAAAAAGCTCTTCCCGAACACCACCGAGCCTGCTGTTTTTGGAGCAATTCTTGTTTCGAATGTCTACGAAGATGGACAAGGTATTTTAACCTTCGATGACACCATCACTTCGATTGGAAATCATGCATTCGAAGGTTGCACCTCTCTGGCAAATATTACAGTTCCCGATAGCGTTACTTCAATTGGAGAGTATGCATTCAAAAATTGCACCTCACTGACAAGAGTGACAATTGGCAATAGTGTCACTTCGATTGGAGAATTTGCATTTTCTGATTGCACCTCGCTGACAAGTATTACAATTCCCGATAGCGTTACTTCAATTGGAGAGTATGCATTCAAAAATTGCACCTCACTGACAAGTGTGACAATTGGCAATAGTGTCACTTCGATTGGAGAATTTGCATTCTCTGATTGCACCTCGCTGACAAGTATTACAATTCCTAATAGCGTTACTGAGATTGGTGCTGCAGCATTCACAGGTTGTACCTCGCTAATAAGAGTTGATATTTTCGATTTGTCCGCTTGGTGCAAAATTAAATTTCTTGAACAAAAATCAAGTGGTTATTTTTACTTTTATACAAATCCTCTGGAGAGAGGCGCAAAGCTATACCTTAATGGTAGCGAATTAACCGATATTACTATTCCTTCGGATATTACCGAAATTAAGCAATATGCATTCTGTGGTTGCACCTCGCTGACAAGTGTTACAATTGGTAATAGCGTTACTTCGATTGGAGATTATGCATTTGAAGGTTGCACCGCGCTGAAAGATGTTTATGTAAATATAACAGATTTAGCGGCATACGCTACAAATAATCGAATGAGCACAATAGGTGGCAATAAGCATCTATTAGTTAATGGTGTAGAGATTACGGAGTTGGTAATTCCCGATAGCGTCACTGAGATTGGATATGGAGCATTCTCTAGATGCACTTCGCTGACAAGTGTTACAATTTCTGATAGCGTTACTAATATTGGAGTTTATGCATTCAGATCTTGCACCTCGCTAACAAGTATTACAATTCCAGATAGCGTTACTTCGATTGGAAATTATGCATTCAATAATTGCACCTCGCTGAAAAGAGTAGATATTACCGATTTATCGGCTTGGTGTAAGATAAGTTTTGGTGACTATGAAGCAAACCCTCTCAGCAATGGAGCAAAACTCTATCTTAATGGTAGCGAATTAACCGATATTACTATTCCTTCGGATATTACCGAGATAAAAGCTTATGCATTCCGTGGTTGTACCTCGCTGACAAGTATCACAATTCCTGATAGCGTTACTGAGATTGGAGGTAGAGCATTCTCTGATTGCACCTCGCTGAAAGAGGTTTATTGTAAGGCAACGACTCCGCCGACGGGAGGGGGAGAAATGTGTGACAACAATGCTTCAGATCGTAAGATTTATGTGCCAGCAGAATCGGTTTATGCGTATAGGGCGGCAACTTATTGGAAAGATTACGCCAATTATATAGTCGGCTACGACTTTGAGAAAGGTGAAATTGTAAATCCTACTGTAAAAGAGGTCTTTCTTGAGGCAACTCAGATTCAGTCGCTCCTCGGTAATGGCTATTACTTGGCTGATGGAACACTGCAGGATGTAAACAATGAGGCTACTTGGTTGAAGTGGACTGCTGGTAGCTTGGACTTCGAGGCTTGCCGTGTAATGTATAACGATTATACCGATAGTCCAGTTTACAATGGTTGCTTCCAATTCCAGGGCAATGCTTCGGATGTTGCAAAGCAGGGATTCCTCGGCAATGCTACATCGAATGGTGAGATTAAGCAGGTTATCATTGAGGCTTACTCGTCGTATGCAACTCCATCGTTCAATGTATACTATGGCGACGCTAAGTTGCCAAAGGATAGCGCAAAGGTTCTCAATGTAGTTGATCACTGCGTTAAGGGTGCTTCTGCTATCGGTAAGGATGGTAGCTACGATGTATATTCGTTCACTTGCACATTCGATATCCCTGCAGGCAATGAGTTCTTTGCAGTTCGCAATGACTCGAAGGGTGCAACCTACATCAAGAACATTACCATTAAGTACTAAACTATAGTAACTGAATAAAGTTTTCGCCCGACTGCTCCTAAAGAGTGGTCGGGCTTTTTAATAACAACAGCTAAAAGCCCCACGGGTATCGAAACTATACCCAGCAGCAGAGAGTTTAGGGAATTTAATGAGATTAGAGAAAACCATACATCTATCAACTCATTAAGCTCATTAAACTCCCTAATTTCACTAATCTCCCTAAAAAAAGCTAATGGCTAATGGCCAAAAACCTTCGCCCAAAAATCGTAAATGATTAGGCTATTTTTGTGCGTTACGCAGTGGCGGCAAGCGCAGTTTACTTGGCGTAAATGAGCATTTACGCCGCAAGTAAGGTGCAAAAAGAGCCAATCAGAACGATTTTTGCAGGTTTTTTGTATCTTTGCGCCAAGAAAAAGCAAAGACAACTATGAAAAACTTTTTGGATTTGGTTACCGAGCGTTACTCGGCTCGCGCATATAGTGACAAAAAAGTAGAGCAGGAGAAGATTGACTATATACTTGAATGTGCGCGACTTGCGCCTTCGGCGGTGAATTTTCAGCCGTGGAAATTCGTCCTCGTAGAGAGTGAGGAGAAGCGCACCGCCCTGCACGCTTGTTATGCGCAGGAGTGGTTTCAGCAAGCACCGCTATATATCGTAGTTTGTGGCGATAAGTCGCAATCTTGGACTCGCAAGCGCGATGGTCACGACCACGCCGACATCGACGCAGCGATAGCAACCGAACACATCTGCTTGGCAGCAGCAGAGGTAGGTTTGGGCTCGTGCTGGGTGTGCAACTTCCGCCCCGCGATTGTGAACGAGGTTTTAGGTCTTGATGGCGAAACGGTCTACCCCGTAGCGATAGTGCCTCTCGGCTACGCCACCGACACCCCAACCCTCAAAAAGCGTAAACCGATAGAGGAGATAGTCGAGAAGATGTAGAAAAAAATAGTGTATCCATCGGGTTGGATACACTATTTTTATTATAAGTCTGATATCAGATTCTCTTGCCTAATAGCACCTAAACTCCCCCACCGCGCTCTGCAAACTTCTTGCGACAACGGTGATATGCCCAGATGCCATATCGCTACTAATATTTAATCTTCTTACCACCCTTCAATGTCAAGAATGCCTGAATTGCGTAGTGGTCTGAAATACACTTAACATCGCGATTCTCGCTCTTGATATTTGCGGGAGCCTCAACACCCTGCTCCTTGTACTTGTCGCGATAGTAGTGGTAGGTCAATACACCCCAACGGCTAACTTTCACACCCTTCGACACGAAGAGGTGATCAATACGCTGGGTGGTGTAGCGACGAGGATTGAAACCATTGAATGTTCCAGTAGGCTCAAAGCGATACTTTGCGATATCGTACGAATCCTTCAACACCTTGCTTGTAGCCAACGCCTTGTAGCTCTCGCTGTACTGCGTAACATTAAAATCGCCCGAAATCACAACATTCGCACCCTTGCAATTCTTCTTCACATACTCTGCGAGCTGCTTCGATGACTCCAAACGAGCCTGCTTGCCACGATGGTCAAAGTGGACATTCAAGAAATAGACTATAGCACCCGACAACTTGTGGCGGAACTTACCCCACGAGCAGATGCGGTTATACTTTGCATCCCAACCCTTCGATGGAACATCCGGAGTCGGCGAGAGCCAGAATGTGCCACCATCCAACTTCTCCAATACATCCTTGCGATAGAATACAGGGCTATACTCGCCCTTTGCCTTGCCATCGTCACGACCTACGCCGATGTAGTCGTAATCTGGCAACATAGCCAACATCTCATCAAGCTGAGGTTTGCGCACCTCCTGCATTCCGAACACATCGAACGCCTCAAGGTTTATCATATCACACACATACTGCTTGCGATGATCCCAGCCATTAAACTTCGAGTAATCGCCCTTTTTCGGCAATGCCTGACCAGGCTTGAGAGGTTTGCCATTACGAATGTTGAACGATCCTACATTCAACTCCTGCGCCGATGCTGAGATGGCGAATGTGGCAACTAATACTGCTAATAAAAAGCGTTTCATAATATTTTAGTTTTATCTTTTATCTCTTTTTCTTTGCGGTTTTCTTCAATGTAATCCACGACTGCACAGGATAGTGATCCGAAATGCACTTAACATCGCGATTCTCGCCCTTAATCTCCTTTGGAGCAGCGGTTTCCATCTCCTTCAGTTCACCCTTCATATCGCGGAAATAGTGGTAAGTCAAAGTGCCATAGCGGCTAACCTTGATATCGTTTGAAACGAAGATGTGATCGATACGATGTGTGGTGTAACGATTTGGATTGAAAGCATTGAAAGTTCCCGTAGGATTGAAACGATACTTTGCTGCATCGTAGGTATCCTTCAGAATGCCGCTATCCGCAAACACGCGGTAGTAGGCACTACCCTGCGAAACATTGAAATCGCCTACAACGATTACATTCTCGCCCTTGCAGTTCTCCTTAATCCAGTTCACAACCTGCTTTGCGCCCTCCATCTTAGCAACCTTTCCTCTGTGGTCGAGGTGGATGCAAAGGAAGTAGAAACGGCTCTTATCGCTCTTGCGCTGGAAGTAACCCCACGAGCAGATACGACGACACGCCCCATCCCATCCCTTCGACACTTTATCAGGTGTCTCCGACAACCAGAAAGTACCGCCATCGAGCATCTTCAGTTTATCCTTACGATAGAATACAGGACAATACTCGCCCTTCTCAGCACCATCATCGCGTCCGACACCTATGTAGCGATAGTCTGGCAACGCCTTGAGCATATCGTCAAGTTGCGGTTTTTTGACCTCTTGCGCACCGAAAACATCGAACGCCTCAAGGTTGATCATATCGCAAAGATAGCCCTTGCGGAGATCCCAACCGTTGTGTTTTTTATAGTCGCCTTTGGCAAGAAGGCGCACATTCACAGAGGCTACATTCAGCTCCTGCGCAAATGCAGTGAAGGCAAACAAAGCCATCAATGCACAAACAAAAGTTCTTTTCATAATTTAGTTATTTTTAGATAGTTATCAGTTCCAATATTAAGTTTTGGCTCGTTTTTGAATATTCCAAACACAGCCGAGCCTGAACCCGACATCGAAGCGTAGAGAGCCCCAGCTGCTACCATCGCCATCTTCAACTCTGCTATGGCAGGATGTGCCGCAAAGATATGTGGCTCAAAATCGTTCTTAACCACCATTTGCCACTCCGATATAGGTCGTTGCAGAGCCTCCCTCAATCGAAGCTGTGGTATTGCAGGTTTTACCCCCGAATAGGCCTCCTTCGTAGACACCCCCTCTTCGGGTTTTGCAATGGCGAGATAATACCCTTCCAATGGCAAATCTATCGGCTCCATCTTCTCTCCTCGTCCCGTACAGAGTTGCGGCGTATTACGCACAAAAAAGGCGGTATCGCTACCTATCATAGCGGCAGCCTCCACCAATTCATCCTCACTTAATCCAAGTTCATAGAGTGCGTTCAGAGCCAAAATAACAGCCGTTGCATCGCTTGAGCCGCCACCCAATCCCGCGCCAAATGGAACGCGCTTGTCAAGTCGGATACGCGCTTCGCCGACTCCGTATTGTCGCTGCATCAGCCGCAGAGCCTTCATACAAAGGTTGCTCTCGTCATCGCAATCGACCACAAGCCCACTCTGCTCAAATAGCGACTCTCCCTCCGTTTTTTCAACTTCGACAATATCGTACAACTCCGACACAGGAATCATAACCGTTTCGAGGTCATGAAAACCATCTTCACGACGACGGAGAATATCAAGTCCGATATTTATTTTGCAGTTCGCTTGCAGAATCATACGACAAATATAGTTATATTTTCCGACAAAATAGCCCTTTTCTCAAAAAAATACACTATCTTCGCGATTATGGAGCAGAAGTTACTCGATACTCTCCGAGAATATTGGAATTACGACTCGTTTCGCCCGATGCAGCGCGAAGCGATAAAGTCCGTTTTGTCGGGGCAAGACACGCTTGTACTTATGCCCACAGGTGGAGGAAAATCTATAATATACCAACTTCCAACGCTTGTAGGCGATGGTTTGTGTATTGTAGTAACGCCGCTTATCGCTTTGATGAAAGACCAAGTAGACGCGCTCCGTTGTCGTGGCATTCCCGCCGTTGCCGTACACTCTGGACTATCAAGGCGGCAAATAGATATTGCACTCGACAACTGCGTCTATGGCGATGTGAAATTTCTCTATGTCGCCCCCGAACGACTCTCGAACGAGATGTTCCGCCTGCGAGTGGATAGAATGAATGTAACGCTGCTCGCCGTAGACGAGGCTCACTGCATCTCTCAATGGGGGTACGACTTCCGCCCTGCCTACCTGCGTATTGCCGAGTTACGAAGATTGATTCCCGACACACCCGTGCTGGCACTTACCGCCTCGGCAACGCCTCGCGTAGCGGAGGATATAATGCAGCAGCTGCGCTTCGCAAAGCCGAATATTCTACAATCGTCATTCTTGCGGCCAAACCTATCATATAGCGTGCGCGAGACAGACGATAAAGAGGCACAATTGATGCGCATAGTTCACAATGTTGAAGGTTGCGGAATCGTCTATGTCCGCATGCGCAACGCGGCAGAGCAGATTGCAAAATATCTAACCGAACAGGGAGAATCCGCATCGTTCTATCACGGAGGTCTTCCAAATGCCGAACGCTCCATACGACAGGAGGAGTGGATTAGCGGCAAAACTCGTATAATGGTGGCTACCAACGCCTTTGGAATGGGTATCGATAAACGCGATGTGCGTTTCGTCGTACACTACACGATGAGCGATTCGCTCGAATCGTACTATCAGGAGGCTGGTCGTGCTGGTCGCGATGGGAATCGGAGCTACGCTGTTATTCTTAAGGGTTCGGACGATGATCGCCGCATTGTGGATATCTTCGAAAAGGAGTTTCCGAGCATAGAGCTTATTCAGTCGGTTTATCACGAATTGTGCGCCTACCTCGGCGTAGCTATCGGGGATGGCAGAGAGGCATCGTTCGTATTTAACATCTTCGAGTTCTGCCGCCGCGTAAAGCAACCCGTTGTCACTGTACACAATATCATAAAACTCCTCCAACTCAACGGTTATATGACTCTGATTGAGGATGAGGAGAACCCTGCTCGACTGATGTTTACGGTCACAAGGGATGAACTCTATCAAGTACCGATGCACAACGACAAGGAGGAGGATATTCTGCGTACAATCTTGCGACTTTACACGGGTATTTTCAACGAATTTAGACCTATAGACGAGATGGAGATAGCCTCTGTATCGAAACACTCGCACGAGGAGGTTCACGAGTTCCTGAAACGAATGTGGCGCGCGAAGGTGATACGCTACATTCCATCAAACCACGATCCACTAATATTCCTTAACGAGGAGCGACTCCCCGCGAAGGATGTATATATTGCACCCGAAACATACTCCCGACGCAAGGCTCTAATGTTAGAGCGATTCCAACATCTGCTTCACTACACCAACGACAACGACGAGTGCCGCAGCCGCATCATTGAGCAATACTTCTGCGACACAATGTCGGAGCCGTGCGGCATCTGCGACAATTGCCTCGCCCGCAAAAAGAGAGAAAAGGGCGCGAAAATAGACCGTTCATTCGAGGAGCAGATACAAGATATTCTTGCCTCCGAGCCGATGGATATTAAGGAGGTGGTTGCTCGCATCGTAGGCAACGAAAACACCATCGTTGGGTCTGTTCGTAGACTCTTGGAGAACGGAAAGTTGAAAACGGAAAACGGAAAACTGTACCTCTCTCAACCCCAAACCAACCGCTAACCTACCGACACCCTGTCGAAACTGAGTCGCAAAGTGGCTAAAATCGCCTAAAAATGGGCAAGAATCGCATTTTCGCGTTAAAAGATTCTCCCAAAATCGAAAATTCACAAACTAAAGTTGCTTATTTCGCAAATTTTCGCTATTTTTGCGCGTGTATTTATTGGAATAAATAACGAAACTAAAAATACAAAAAACACTATGATTGAAAATGAAGAGAAAGTAACTCCGGTTGGTCGTATTGAGCGAATCAATATCGAGGACCATATGAAGGAGTCCTACATCAACTACTCGATGTCGGTTATTGTGTCGCGTGCATTGCCCGATGTTCGAGATGGTTTGAAGCCTGTTCATCGTCGAATCCTCTTCGATATGGATTCGCAGTTGCACCTCTATCACGACAAACCAACCCGTAAGTCGGCGCGTATTGTCGGAGATGTACTCGGTAAGTTCCACCCACACGGTGACTCGTCGGTTTACGATGCAATGGTGCGTCTGGCACAACCTTGGGCTATGCGTTACCCACTCGTTGAGGGACAAGGTAACTTCGGTTCGATGGATGGTGACTCGCCTGCTGCAATGCGTTACACAGAGGCGCGTATGCAGAAGATTACCGACGAAGTTATGGCAGACATCGACAAGGAGACTATCGATTGGACTATGAACTTCGACGACACCGAGAAAGAGCCTACCGTACTCCCTACAAAGATTCCGTTGTTGCTCGTAAATGGTGCAAGCGGTATTGCTGTAGGTATGGCAACAAATATGGCTCCGCACAACCTCTCGGAGGTTATCGACGCTTGTTGCGCATACATCGATAACACAGAGTGTACATGCGAGGATTTGCTCCACTTTGTCAAAGGCCCCGACTTCCCTACGGGAGCTATTATCTATGGTTACGAGGGTGTCAAAGAGGCTCTCTTGACAGGTCGCGGTCGCGTAGTTATGCGTGCGCGTCATGATATTGAGACCACCTCGACAGGTCGTCAGCAGCTCATCTTCACCGAGATACCATATATGGTAAACAAGCAGGAGATGATTAAGCACATCGCTGCCCTTACGAAGGAGGGACGCTTGGAGGGTATCGCTGATGTAAATGATGAGTCGGATCGTAGCGGTACTCGCGTAGTGGTAACTTTGAAGCAGGATGCAGTTGCGAATGTTGTGCTGAATATGTTGTTCAAGCACACCGAGTTGCAGAGTTCGTTCTCGGTAAACAACATTGCCTTGGTAAATGGTCGTCCACAGGTGTTGAACCTGCTCGACCTTATCCGCCACTTCGTAGACCACCGTCACGAGGTTGTGGTACGCCGTAGCCGTTTCGATTTGCGTAAGGCAGAGGAGCGTATGCACATCGTACAGGGTTTGCTTATCGCACAAGATAACATCGACGAGGTTGTCCACATTGTCCGCAGTTCCAAGAGTACAGACGAGGCTAAGGCTGCCCTCTCGGAGCGTTTCGGATTGAGTGATTTGCAGGCAACCGCTATCGTAGAGATGAGATTGAGCGCATTGGTAGGATTGGCTCGCGAGAAGCTCCAGAACGAGCACGACGAGTTGCAGAAGACTATCGACTACCTCACAGCCGTACTCGGCAGCGAGGAGATGCAGCTCGGCATTGTGAAGGAGGAGTTGCTCGAAGTGAAGGAAAAGTATGGCGATGAGCGTCGTTCGGAGATTGTTTACGCTTCGGAGGAGTTCAATCCAGAGGACTTCTACGCTGACGAGGATATGGTTATTACCATCTCTCACCTCGGCTACATCAAGCGTACATCGCTTACCGACTACCGCACACAGAATCGTGGTGGCGTAGGTATGAAGGGTTCAGCTACCCGCGATGAGGACTTTATCGAGCATATCTATGTCGCATCGATGCATAACACGATGATGTTCTTCACAGAGAAAGGTCGCTGCTTCTGGTTGAAGGTTTACGAGATTCCAGAGGGAACTCGCGCATCGAAGGGACGCGCAATTCAGAATATCATCAACATCGAGCCAGATGATAAGGTACGCGCATATATTAACTGCAAGAAGCTCAACGACGAGGAGTATATCAACTCCAACTATATTATAATGTGTACCAAGAACGGTACAGTTAAAAAGACCAA
Source organism: Rikenellaceae bacterium (assembly GCA_015059875.1). Lineage (GTDB taxonomy): Bacteria > Bacteroidota > Bacteroidia > Bacteroidales > Rikenellaceae > Alistipes. The sequence continues at coordinate 27,593 of SUZQ01000011.1, forward strand.
GTTGGAGGCGTACTCGCGTCCTCGTACCAACGGTATCAACGCCATCGAGATTCGCGAGGGCGACCGCCTTATCGAGGCTAAACTGACAAGTGGCTCGGCAGAGGTTATGATTGCAACTCGCGAGGGTAAGGCAATCCGCTTCAACGAGGCAACAGTTCGTGAGGTTGGCCGTACTTCGATTGGTGTGCGTGGTGTATCGCTTGAGGGCGACAACGAGGCAATCGGTATGATCTGCATCGAGCCAGATTCAAAGGAGGATGTACTCGTACTCTCGGCAAATGGTTACGGCAAGCGTACCGATTTGGAGGAGTACCGTATTACAAATCGTGGAGGTAAGGGCGTAAAGACTATCAATATCACCGAGAGAACGGGCGAGTTGGTAGCTATCAAGGCTGTAACCGACGATAACGACTTGATGATTATCAACCGTTCGGGTATTACAATCCGCACCTCAATAGAGCAGATTCGTGTTGCAGGTCGTGCAACGCAGGGTGTTCGTATCATCAACCTCCGCGAGGGCGATGAGATTGCATCGGTAGCTGTAGTTCCTGTAACCGAAGAGGAGGAGTTCGAAGAGAACGCAGTAGTTGAAGGTGCAGTAGCAGAGGGAACAGAGAGTGCCGAGGCTGTTGCAACCGATACAAACAATGAGAATGAATAATAAATTATAAACATTAACCGTTAGTATAATATGAAAAAGATTATCTCAATGGTAGTGGTTTTAGCGGCACTGGTAGTGCCTACCGTTACCGCACAGAAGATTAACGATGCCTCGTTCAAGGCAAAGTTAGAGAAGAGCAATGCCGACATTGCAAATCCTAAAAAGGCGGGTAAGGCCGCAACTTGGTTCAATCGTGGTAAGTTGTGTGCTGATGCGATTGTAGAGCCATCGAAGAATCTCTTCTCTGGTCTCGATGCCAATATGTTGGCAATGAGTATGGGCGTAGCTCCAAGCGAGACAAAAGATGGTGTTTATGTCTTCGATTGGGTAGATGTTCACACCAAAGACAATAAGGTTAAGGCTTGGAAAGTAAAGAAGGAGGTTTTGCCTGACGCATACAACATTGCGAAGGAGGCTTTCTTGAAGGCTTACGAGTTGGATAACGGTATGGCTGCGAAGATTAAGACTGCATTGGATGCACTTATCAACCACTACGCAGAGTTGGGTTCGGCAAGTCTCGACATCAGCGAGTACAAGGCGGCTATCGATGCATACCTCAAGGCTGTAACATTGCAGGAGAACCCTGCAATCGGCAAGCAGGATTCGCGCTACTACTTCTTTGCTGGTCAGTTGGCTGCATTCCTTGGAGCCCAAGAGGCTAAGTACTTCGCTGACGGAGAGAAGTATTTGACAAAGGCTAACGAACTCGGATACAAGGATGAGCAGGGTAATCTCTACTACTTCCTCTTCCACTGCTACTATGGTCAGCGCGATAAGGGACAAGACTACCTCGCCAAGGCAAAGAGCGCACTATTGGAGGGTATCGAGAAGTATCCACGCAACGAGCGTATTATGGAGGGTTTGATTCAGCTCTACACATCGGAAGATGGCGTAGGCAACCCAGCTGACTTGGTTGAGCGTATCGACAAACTTCTTGCAGAGAAGCCAGACAACGCAGACCTTTGGTTTGCTCGCGGTCAGGTATTTTTCAAGTTGAAGAACTTTGATGAGTGTATCAACTCGTTCCTCAAGATTAACGACTTGAAGCCAAACGACTACGACACAAACTTCTATCTTGGCTACTTCTACATGGCAAAGGGTGACGAAGTAAACCGCGCATTCAACTCACGCCTCGACAGCATCAACTCGCAGGAGGAGTATCAGGCAGGTTTGAACGAGGTAAACGCTGCTTATATGAAGTCTTTGCCTTGGTTGGAGAAGGCTATGGAGTTGAAGCCTGAGAGCGTAGACTGCGCCGAGTATTTGAAGGTTCTCTGCTTCCGTCTTCGTAACGAGGAGGGTATTATGGATAAGTACAACAAGTACAACGCCATCTACAAGAAGTTGAAGGGCATTCAGTAATCTTCACCAAACTGTAAAAGGCTATTCCCCGCAAGGAGAGTAGCCTTTTGTTTAACCTAAAACCGAGAAAAATGAAAAAGATTCTACTTATATCTGCTATTTTTGCGTTAGCAATATCGAGTGTTTGTGCCAAACCTAAGTATCTGAAAGATTGGCAAGAGGGCTATATGGATATCCACCACATCAGCACAGGTCGTGGTAGCGCGATCTTCTTTATACTCCCCGATGGCACTCGTTTACTTGCAGATGCAGGAGATTTGGGCGACCCTTCGCGCTGGAAGCATAAGGAGATTATGCCAGCCGTACCAAACGATAGCAAACGCCCTGCAGAGTGGATCGCTCGCTATATCGAACACTTCTCAAAGCCATTGAACAGAGATTTGTATCTCGACTATGCGATGATTACCCACTTCGACACCGACCACTACGGAATGCTCGACCATACAGCTATTACCGTAGCAGGCAAGCCGTACAAATACACGGGAATGACACACCTTGCAAACCTTGTGCCTATTCGCACAATGATTGACAGGGGCTACCCTACCTACGACTACCCTACTCCAGAGCGTTTCCGCAAACGCAACGGCAAGTTGTTCGCAAACTACGAACTCTTTATCAAGGAGCGCGAGCAGCAAGGTCTGAAGAATGAGCAATTCCGCGTAGGTAGCGACAAACAGTTTGTACTGAAAACGGCAGCCGATAAGTACCCAGCATTCCGCATCCATAACATCGCCGGAAATGGCAGAATCTGGACAGGTAAGGGCGAAGAGACTCGCTCACTAATCCCTGCAAATGCACCTAAGGGGGCTGCATTGAACGAGAACTCCTCAAGTTGCGTTTTCCGCCTTGAGTATGGAAACTTCTCATACTATCTTGGCGGTGATATTTCGGGTACATGGTCACGCAAGAAGAACAACTACTGGAACGATGTGCAGTCGCAGGTCGCAAAGGTTTTCGGTACGGTAGATGTCGCCGTTGCCGACCACCACTGCTATCGTGATTCGGTAAATGACAACCTTTTGAAGGCATTGAACACCAATGTGCTTGTCATCCCTATTTGGGATCTCTATCATCCACATCCAAACGCAATGCAGCGCGTTGTAAACAATGGCGTACCAGAGATCTTCCCTGTAGGAATTACCGAAGCTCGACTCGCTGAGATGAAAGAGAAGGGGTTGGCTGACAACATCCGCAAGGATGGTCATATTGTAGTTCGCGTATTCAAGGGCGGCAAGAAGTATCAGATTTTTGTTCTGAATGATCGCTCGCTCGACTACGAAGTTCTCTACAAATCGAGAGCATTCTCCTCAAGAGGAAACAAGTAGACAATGTACTACATATATTATATATAAAGAGAACTCGCGCAGACCACTACAGTTTGCGCGAGTATCTTTTTGTCAATAATAATCGTTATCTCCTCTACTATGCAATTTTCTTTTGCACGGAATTATCTCTTTCTGCCTTCAGAGCAAGTCGCTTAACTATATACACGAAACCAATTGTAAGTATTAGGTTAAGTACAAGGGTTAGTACCGAGATAAGGAGTATAGGCCCTCCGATATTGTAACCGAGTGCAATAAAGATAACACCAGCACCGACCTCACCACGAGTGAACATTCCCACCGAAAGAGCCAAACGCTCCGTAAGCGAGTGGTCACGATAGAAGAACATCGGAACAAGTTTTCCAATATTCGACAACAACGACACCATCACCACATGGAGAGCCAACTCACCCCACGACATCATCGGAATTGAGCCGATAATACTCGATTTATCGACTCCCGCATCGTTTGCATTAATCAGCGGCATACTCATTCCGACAAAGAGCATAAAGAGCAACGATATAGCAGTCGAAACGCGCTCCTCTTGTTTGCCTTCTACATGGCGATTCTTGATAATCATACCCGCAACAAAAGCGGGTAGAAGAACTTCGATATGGATACTACCCTCTGCACCGAAGAAGTGATCGGTGACAACATATATAGCGAGTGTAAGTCCGTATGTCAGCACCGCATAGGTCAAAATAGATTTCCACCCCTGCGGCACATCAAAGCGCGACATATACCTCCAACCAATCCACAACAATAGGCAAACAACAAACAAGACCGCACCCATCTGCCACTTCATTCCAATCATTGCAATCTGCAACGGAATCATCAGCAGAATCGTATCGAGGTCGTCGAAGATTGCCAAGACTTGAATTTTCTGATATATCCAGCTCTTCTGCAAGCTCAATGCCGCCAACATTGCAAACAGTATTCCGGCAGATGTTGGGGCTGCATAACGGCTCAATAGCAGTGTCTCCTTCCACACCTCGCCACTACCCCACATATACGATGGGAGCAGCACGAAGATATAATAAAGGGCTATCAGCAACCAAGGTACTGCGGCAGCAAACATCGCAACAAAGTAATCTTTGGCATAACCTTTAACATTGCGCTTATCAATCTCAAACTCGCGTCCTACATTTATCATAATAAATGCTAAGCAGATACCGAGAACAATCTCGACACCCTCGTGAAAGAGTTTGTAATATTCGCCCAATTGCGACGGTAGCATCTGCGACAGCACAAGTCCTACCATCAACATCAACGAGAAGGAGATAACTTTTTTCATAAGTTTTGAGTTGAAAGTGGAGAGTTGAGAAAAGTCCCAGCTCTCCACATTTTTATATTAAATTTCTTTACAGGGCCTCGACTGTAAGAGTCTGAGCAATATTTGCCGACGAGTTGCCGAGATGGATTGTGTAGAGTCCCTTATTAACCTCCCAAGCGTGAGTATTGTCGTTCCAGAATGCGAGGTCGGAGTGCTTCAACTCGAAGGTAACAGTTGTCTTTGCACCAGCCTCAAGGTGTACCTTCTTAAACGCCTTCAACTCCTTCTTCGGACGCAATACAGTTGGGTTATTCTCCGAAACATACAACTGAACAACCTCTGCACCTGCCATCTTACCCGTATTGGCCAAACGAATCGAAACCTTCAACGGCTTATCTGCCGAAATCTGCTTTGCTGCCTTTGCCTTACCCAACTCGAAAGTGGTGTACGAAAGACCAAAACCGAATGGATAGAGAGGCTCGATGCCCTTCGACTCATACCAACGATAACCGACAAGAACAGACTCCTTGTACTCAACATCGTATGTGCGAGGAGCAATCCACAACTCATTGATATTTTTCTGGGTGTGGCTAATGCTCAAGCCGCGTGGAATCATACCGTAAGCTGGCGAATCCTTGAACGACTTTTCGATTGTCATAGGGAGCTTACCCGACGGATTGATCTTACCTACGATTATATCTGCAATGGCCTGCATACCACTCTGACCAGGATACCAACCGTAGATGATAGCCGAAGCCTTGTCGTTCCAAGCACTCATATCAATACCTGAGCCAGAAAGTACCAAAACGATAACATTCTTGTTTGCTGCGCAAGCCATACGCACCAATGCCTCATCCTCCTCCTGCATCGAGAATGGACGCTCGTAGCCCTCGCTATCGCGAGTACCTGTTGCTACGATAACGACATCTGCCTTCTGCAACTGAATGAAGTTTGGCTTCTCAATAGCCTTAACCTTTGCGCGGAGCGAGTTCAAGAGAGCCTGCTCCGAAGTTACCTGATTGAAACCCTTAACACGCGATGAGCCACCACCCTGAGGTGCAGTCTTTGCCCAACGACCTACAAGCAACACCTGCTGTCCCTCCTTCAATGGGAGAATGCCGTTGTTCTTCAAGAGTACAGTACCCTCAGCCGCAGTATTGAGCGAAACTTTCTCATGCTCAGGCAACTTCGCTGCAAGGTGATCCTCATTTGGCTGACCATTCTTGAAACGCTCGTACAAGCCAAAACGGATAAGAGTTGCAATCATAGGACGAATCATATCGTCGATATTCTTCTCTGTCAGTTCGCCCTTCTTCAAGAGATCGCGTACCTGATTGATATGATAAAACTCATTTACCTGACCAGGCATCTCAACATTCTGTCCCGAAAGAACAATCTTCTTCCAGTCGTAAACCGAACGCCAGTCGGTCATTACCAAACCCTTGAAGCCGAGTGTACCACGAAGGAGGTCTGTAATAACATACTTGCTCTGACCAGCCCACTCGCCATTTACGAGGTTGTACGAAGTCATAACTGAGCCTGCGCCAGCGTCGATACCCGCCTTAAATGCAGGGGTGTAGATCTCCATAATTGCGCGCTCGTCAACGATAGAGTTCGATAGTTTGCGGTAGAACTCGGTATTGTTGCAGAGGAAGTGCTTCAAGCAGGCCATAGTACCGGTGCTCTGCATACCTGTAACATAGTTCTCAACCATACGAGCAGCCAAATATGGATCCTCGCCGAGATACTCGAAGTTACGACCACACTGCGCCGAACGGTAGATATTCATACCTGGGCCGAGCAATACACCTGCACCAGCCATACGAGTCTCCCAACCTACAGCCTCACCGTATGCCTTTGCCAACTCTGGGTTGAAGGTCGAGGCGAGCATAATGTTTGCAGGGAACTGGGTAGTCTTTTCAGGGTGACGCACCTCGTTCTGATCAGGAATCGAGTGGTTGATACGCACACCTGCCGAAGCATCCACCATAAATACATGCGGAAGTCCCTTTGCAGGAGCTCCCGGAAGGAAGAACTTGTTATGACCGTGAGTCATCTCAATCTTCTCGTCGAGAGAGAGTGTACCCAAAACCTCGGTAGCCTTAGCAGTAGCCTCCTCCCAAGTCATCATTTCTGCCTTCTTCTGAGCGAAAGCTGTTGTTGCCAACGCAAAGGCAACAAACGAAAGAATCAGTTTCTTCATAGTTTCAGATTTTTAGGGCTATTGGCTATTAGCCGTTAGCCATTAGCTTTTATTGTCTTTAATACGAATATCGGAGAAAATTCTCCGATATTCAAAAAATTGCAAAGTAGGATAAAATCCCACCCCTACTTCAAAATCGCTTATGGTGGTGGAAATTTTGTGCGAAGCTAGGCGACGAAAGCGCAGCATAGTAGACCTATGTGAGCATTTTGTTATCCGAAGTGCAGTGCAAAATTTACCAATCAGAACGATTTTACTTCTTCTCAGCTGGCGCAGGAGCAGCCACAACCATATTCTTATCGATGCGAAGAGTGACATTACTATCCACCTCGATAAGGAGAGTGGTCTCCTCGACCTTCTTTACAACAGCGTAGATACCGCCTGCGGTGATAACCTTATCGCCCGACTTGAGTCCACTACGGAACTTCTCCATCTCCTTACGACGCTTCGACTCTGGACGCCACATAAAGAAGTACATAATCAAAACCATCGCAACGATCATTACCCAGAACGACCAGTTACCAAAACCTGTCTGCGGTGCTGCAGCTGTAGCCGCTTGCAAAAGTGTAATCATAATCTATTTTTGTTTTTTAAGTTAATAATGTCAAATGTACAAATATACTCATTTAGTCGCACAGCACAAACTAATGCGACTTTTTAGAGTTATAACAAGCCTTTTCCCGACTTTACTATTTTACCCTCCTCGGTCAGTTGGGTAATGACACGATCAAGAACGCCATTTATAAAGCTGCTACTCGAATCTGTAGAGTAATATTTAGCGATGTCGATATACTCGTTCATAGTTACACGCACAGGTATCGAAGGGAAATTCTCAGCCTCTGCAATAGCTGTGATAAGGATAATCTGATCCATCAAAGCAACACGCTCAATATCCCAATTCTTCATCGAGTTATCAAGCAACAACGAGATACGCTCGTAGCTCGCCACAGCATTGCGCAGCAACGACTTCGCGTAGTCGAGATCCTCATCGCTCTTGAATTGCGGTATCAACTTAATCTTATCGTGTGCCTCACGCATAGAGAGTACAGTGCGCGATACCATTGTAAGCAAAAAGCCGAGATCGTCGTTCCATAGTGCCGACTGCTCCTCAAGCGCATTCTCAAGCGGCTCAAACTCTTCGAGCATTGTCATATAGATATCCGAAACGAGCTGCGCATCCTCACGGAACGAACGCTCCTCCGAGAGCATATATCGTTGATAGAATGGCTGGCGAATCAGCGCATTGTAGAGAGCGACCACGAGGTCGCGATTATTTGCCCACGACAATTTACGCGACTGAAGCTGCGCCTGCAACTCTTCATCTTCGGCGAGACGCACAATCACTTTGTTCTCTATAAATTTGCGATTTGGATGCAAATCATCGTATGTGGGCAACTTCTTATTCTCGCCGATGCGGATACGCTCGGCTGCATACTCGGCAATCTCAGGAACGAGTGCGAGTAGATGAAAATATAGATCGTAGGCCTTATCAATCGACGCAAGCAAGTTCTTCTCGCTTACCGCAGGTGTTAAATCCTCACGCTGCTTATGCGCATACACAGCCTTTACAACCTTTGTTCTGAGTACTCTTCTGCTCAACATAACTTCAAGGAGCTTATCTTTGTTTTATATTCGTGCACAAAGATAGTAAATAAAACGAAAAACAGAAAGTTCCAAACAGAAAACTTTTGTTTTTAGGTTTTCGCTTGGAGGGGTGTTAGGGGCGATAGAGGCGTTAGAGGTGTTAGAAAAGATTGTCTATGTGTTGTAAACGAGCAGCTAACAATAAGATATAGCTAAAAGGATTAGAGATTAATTCCTCTAAATCCTCTAATATATCAACAACCGCCCTCGCAATTTTGTTGCGAGGGCGGTTTGGTTTATATAGGGCTATCCTATTTTGTGATAGCTTAGTAATACATTATTTTGATTTGATATAAGTTCGTATCACAGAATAATGCAAAATCTTTGAGTGTATGAACAACGCAAGGTGCAGAATTTGTTAGATATATTGCAAAATCTGTAGTCACCAAAGGTGTATTAGGCTGACTTGCTGATCCAAGACCATTTCCAATAATTACATAATTTCCACTTTCTTTAGCAGAAGATGATTGCGTACCTGCATAGATATAACTTCTATTATAATTTCCAGTAGATGTAGCACTTGTATATGCTGCAATGGCAGACTTTACATTTAATGAACCTTCAGGAAGATAAAACTTAGGTGAGATTACTGCTGCTAACTTGCCATTGCCAACCTGCATATACGAACCCTTGTCAGAAATATTGCTATACTTCCAATCAGAGTAGTCAGCACTTCTCCAATCTGCATAATATGGAATGCCTGTAACATGCGTTGTATGCGCTTGAGTAGTGATTAAATATCCATTTGTAAAGGAAATTTTAACATAACAACTATATTGTCCCAGTGCTGCGTTTGTATTGCTCCACTCACCATTGGTTATATTGCCAAGTGGTGTGTTTCCGTTGTAAACCTCAAAGCTGCTAACTAAACCATTGTTTGCAAAATAGTCATCAGTGAGGTTTGCGGTAACCTTCAATAAACGGCCATCAATACTATTGTTCTTGGCAACAGTTCCATCCTTCGAGTAAGAACTCAATACTGAGTAGTTGGTAAGGCTTGGGATAGAGGTTACATTCTTCGATACACGGCTACCGATCAACTCCCTCTCCTCGCCATTAACAATAACTTTTGCATAGCCATAAGCGGGGTATTTACCATTAGCCAATCCCGAAATCTCAATCTTGTCGATAGTAAGAACACCCGACTTTGCAGACTCTGTGTGCAACTCACCATTTACAACAACGCCCAAAGTTTTAACCTGATCTGCAGGAACGCCCTTAACCTCCAAGTTACGAACATAGAGCGTATTGCCAGCAAGTTCAAAGTTAGATTTAGCGTAGTCGTCATACCAAGACTCGATGCTACCAACCGAGAGAGTTGCCTCCTCCCAAGTGAAGATATAACCCTTGCGCTGGCTTGCAGCAATACTCTGCGCGCTGATAGTTCTAATCAAAGTCGAGCCATCAATTGTAGTAGCCATAATAGTGAGGTCAGCGTTCTCGAATGGAGCAACATTTATATAATATGTATAGTTTCCATCATTATCTGCAGCAACCCACTCGGTATCCTCTGCGCCAACTGTATACTCGCTACCCGCAAATGCAAGTGACAATGCGCTGGTTGGAGTAACCGATGCTGGAGTCATCGACTGAGCCTTGGCGAGAAGGAGTTTCTCTGCCTCCTCACGACCATACTTTGCACCTTTCCATCCCAAGATATTATCCTCGCTTACGGTTGAATATACATCACTTGTCTCAGCACCTGTAATTGAGCCCAAAGAGCCAATACTTTTTGCAGTACCAGAGAATGCACCAGCAATAGGCTTGGTTGCCGTAACAGCAATAGCCTTTAACTGCAATGGAGTCTTTGTACCATCATCATTTGGCTTATATGCACGAACTGCAATAGCACCAGTCAATGTAGTGAGAGTTTTAGCTCCGATAGCATTTGAATTAACAGCCTCCTCAGTCGAAGCATACATATATGGCTCCCACTTACCACTCTGCGATGTTGGAACTGTTATATTAAGAGTAGAATTGTAAGTATAGTCAAACGAAGCAGTTGCATAGTAGTGACCTACCTCAAGTCCATCTTTACGATAAGCGTAAGTACTCTCCGAAGTCTTGGTAAGAGTGCTTGATGTATTGAACGACACCGCATCTGCTGGATAAGCAATGTGATAGCGGCGTGGCGACTCAGTCGGAACAGTGATATCTCCGTTAAACGCAGCATAGCTTGTGCCAGCTCCACTCTTGATATTGAGCTTATTAACTGTAGAGAACACATCACCATAGTTTGCACTCTCCTGCAAAATTGCAATCTGGTCGTTCTCCTCCCACAAAGCCGAAAAATCATCACCATAGGTTGCTTTGGTCTCCTCCTCGCCAACGCCAACCTCGGCATAGATGCGAACCATTCCCTCAGGAACTACCTGATCGTTCAAACCAGGAGTATTCGCGGTAACATCCTCAAAATTGCTCTGACATGCAACAAATGCTGCAAGAGCCAAAATCGATACAAATAATTTTTTCATATTTCTTAGTTCTTATATTTCGTTAGTTAAAAGTCGTAACCATCGCTGTTTGTCATCAGATCCGAGAAGATTGTGCTTCTCTCGTCTGCAAAAGAGATGGTTGCATAGTTTGCATCATCCGACACATAGTCGTGGAAGATATCGCGAAGATCATCCAAATCCTCTACTATGGCACGAAACAATGCATTATATCCCGCAATTTCGCTTCTCCAAGCCGCCAAATCCTCCTGTTCCCATTCAGACTCAAGCGAAACTCCTCCGCCAGCATTAGCTACACGCCCCTCGTCAGAACTCTGACAAGAAGAGAGTGTCATCAATACGATTATCGGGATAAGTAGCTTTTTCATAACTTCACCTTCTGTGATCAATCTCCATTAACTAAAGTTCGTACCAACCTCCATCGGAACCACCCGTATAGGTCAAATTGCCAGTCGAGCTAACAAATCCCAACTCGCAGGCAACATCAATTACCTCGACAAAAGGTCGGATGTACTCATTTTCTCTCTTGTTATTAATCATAATTGTCTAAATATTTTGTAATTAACTTATCTAACCAACCTTGCTATGTATGTATACATAGACTTAAAATCGGTCACAAAAATAGTTTTTCCAAATTTCACAAAAAAATTTTTTCAACGAACAGGCAATTTTCTACAACGGAAACCGAAGGTTTAAGTAATTGATTGAAATTTAGGGGTGATAAGGGGCGTTAGAGGCATTAGAGGTAATTAGGGGCGTTAGGGGTAATTAGGGGCGTTAGGGGTAATTAGGGGTAATTAGGGAAATAGTGCTAAACAAGGACGCAAGCCCGCAGTGCACTACATCGCCAAGTGACGAAATCGTAATTTAAGCAGATGAGAGCAAGGCGCACGAGAAAATCGCCCCGCAGCATACTAATCGTATGTGAGGAGCGATTTATCGAAGAGCAACGCCGCTATCGCTGCTTAAATTACGATTTTTTATATTCGCCAGGCGTCATCCCTGTAATACGCTTGAAGTACTGCCCCATAAAGGATGGATTGGGAAAGTTTAGCGAGTAGGATATTTGTTGGATACTCATATTGGAGTATTTCAGCAAATTCTTGATTTCGAGGGCTACAAACTCATCGATCCACTGATGCACGGACTTTCCTGTAAAGTTGCGAATAACGCGAGAGAGATGCTTGGCCGATATATGCATCTTCTCGGCATAGAACTCTACATTACGCTGCTCGCGATAGTGTTCAGATAGAAGCCCCATAAGCCTCTCGAAATACTCCGAACTGCGCTCCTTCACACCACTGCACGACATCGTCATCTTCTCCTCCAAAATGGCATCGCTGATGCGATATATTATCGAACAAAAGATATGACGGATAGAGAGTTCCATATACTCCGACCTTTCGCCCGAATAGCCTTTGTATATGGTGGTAAAGAATCGGCTTATCTTCTCCTTCTCGTCATCTGTTACTGTACTGATAGTTGCACGACCACGCAGGTGGGCTTCGAGTTGCGCCACAAATCTCACATCGAAATTCATACTCGAAAGGAAATCCGAAGTAAATGCAACTGCATAGAACTCGCTATTCGCTATCGAATAGAATTGGAACACTGAAGCCGAAGAGAAGAAAAATTGATTCTCTTTGAGCGTGTAGTCATTCATATGCGACGAGAAAGAGATCTCACCACGCACACAAAAAAGCATTATCAGCGCATCGATGCGATGCGGATACTTAAGCTCATGGGCCTGCTCAGTTCCGACATTGTTGAAGTGCATCATTGCTGCTCCATCAATATCAAGCACCTCAATGCCAGATACCTCACGAAGTGACTCGGCATAGTATGGAAATAGACTTTGCGTTACCATGGTTTCAACTTTTTTAACTGTTTAGTGTTGGGAAGGGTGGCCTACAAAGTACCACCGACCTCCCACCAAAATGCTCTGACTCCGAGTTTAGGATTGGCTGCATCGAGCGCACGCAACGCATCGAGCAACTTCCAACAACGCTCGTCATCAGTAATCGAAAGTATTGCCGAGTTCAAAATCGGCCATACATAGTCACCGAGGTGCGGCTCACCCGTCTCAGTACCGCAGCCCTGCACCTCCTCCCAAGAGGTGTAACCGCGAACTCCGAGTTCCGCCATTTTCTGCTGTACCTCGTCATAAAGTGCTTGGTCACAAGCTATAAATAGTGCCTTCATAATTTCACAATATTATAAGAACTAAAAACCTTTAATTGTCAATTCGCCAATTGTCAATTATCAATTAGATTTACGCATTCAACATTGCGCTCTCCTTAGCCGCCTTCTTTGCTCTGCGCTTCTCGCCATTGATAGCGAACATCGCAAACAATACAGGGATGAGGAAGAGTGTTACGAGTGTCGAGAATGACAATCCCCACGCTACAGTCATACCGAGCGAGTTCCACATCTCGGCACCTACACCTGTACCGACTGCCATAGGAACCATACCGAGTACGGTTGTAAGTGTAGTCATCAGGATAGGTCGCATACGCGAGCGTCCTGCCGCAACCGCAGCATCAAGAATTGGCAATCCACGACCTACGAGCAGACGAGTGTAGTCGACAAGTACGATACCGTTGTTCACCACGATACCAACCAACATCAGCACACCGAGCAATCCCATAACGCCCATTGCAGTATCCGAAATCCACAAGCCGAGTATCACTCCCACCAACGCGAATGGCAGCGAGAACATAATAACGAATGGGTATGTCAGCGACTCAAACTGCGATGCCATAATCACAAATACAAGGATAATCATCAAGGCTAACAACATAAACAAATCCTTGAAAGTATCTTGCTGATCCTCATACGAGCCTCCCAGCTCCCAAGTGATACCTGCAGGGAGTTCCATCTTGTTCAGCTCCTTGACTGTACCCTCAATAATCTCCGACATTGCGTATCCGTGACCGATAGCACCCGATATCTTCACATAGCGCGAACGGTCCATACGCTGAATTGTAGGAGGGGTGTTAGCCTCGATAACATGACCTACATCACGCACCTTAACAGACTGTCCCATAGAGTTATAGAGAGTTATATTCTCCAAATCCTCAATTGACTCACGGAAAGGCTTATCATAGCGAACCAAGATATCATACTCCTCACCATCCTCGCGATAGTACGATGCCACAGCACCATTTACGCGGTTACGGAGGAAGGTTGCAGCTGTAGCCACATTCAAACCATTGCGCGCCAACTTGTCGCGGTCGAAAACAACCTGATACTCTGGGGTATATTCGTCGCGCGAGATTGTAACCTCGGTACAACCCTCTACGCTCAACATCTTCTCCTTAATCTCAGCAGCGATGCGGTCTGTTGTGTCAAGGTCGTAGCCATAAAGCTCGATATCAACTGACTGCTGACCTCCAGCACCTCCCTTCTGTCCCGACTCGATAACCTCGTAAGTACGAATCTCGGCATACTTGTCCAAATCCTTACGCATAAGGTCGCAAATCTCGGTCAGAGTACGCTCACGCTCGGTCTTTTTCAAGAGGCGGATATTCATCGAGATATAGTGAGTACCGTTCTCCTGCATCGAAGCAAAGGTGTTGTCAGTATCTGCCGTACCCTCGCTCATACCGATAGCGATAATCTCTGGATAGTCCTTGCGGAACTGCTCGTCGATACGCAAAGCCAAATCGCGAGTAATCTCCTGACGAGTACCGATAGGGAGTTTAATCTTCACGGCAATACGGCCATTATCCTGCGTAGGGAAGAACTCTGTCTTAATCATTGGGCCAATACCTACGATAACTGCCACAAAGAGAGCCAATGCGCCAAAGAGGAAGGTCTTACGATGATTTACACACCAATTCAGCAACTTGCCATAGCCATTTTCGAGCCAGCCCATTGCACCATCGACATACTTCTGCATACGCGACTTCTTCGGATTCTGCTTCATAATCTTCGAGCAGAGTACTGGCGTAAAGGTCAATGCGGCTGCCATCGAAACGGTCAGCGTAATCGTTACCATCCAACCCATTGGCTTGAACAATACACCAGCCATACCATCAATCATAGTCAAAGGAAGGAACACTGCCAAAGTGGTCAATGTCGAAGCGATAATTGACACACCCACCTCCTTTGTTGCAAAGATAGCCGCCTGCTTAACACGCGCGCCACGATCAACATGAGTAGTGATATTCTCCAACACCACAATTGCATTATCCACGACCATACCGATCGAAATCGAGATTGCCGACATGGTGATAATATTGAGTGTAGAGTCGGTAGCCAAGAGATAGATCAGTGACGAAAGCATCGATATTGGAATCGTAAGCACAATGATAAACATCGCACGCCAACGACCAAGCATCAACATCACCACGAACATTACCACGATAAAGGTGATAAGGATAGTATCCATCAACGAAGAAGCCGTATCCATGATGTTATCCGACATATCGATATATGGCTCTATGGTAACATCCGAAGGCAAATCCTTACGCAACTCTACGAGCTTATTGCGTACCTTCTTCGAGATTTGAACGGCGTTAGCATCGGTCTGCTTCTGCACAATCAACATACCGCTTCGAGTACCATTATTAAAGGACTCCTGCGCACGCTCCTGCTGGGTATCGGTTACGGTTGCCACATCGCGCAAGTATATATTTGCTCCATTGCGAGTACCGACTACGATATCGAGCATCTCCTCTGCTCCATTAAACTCCTGATCCACACGCAGTGAGTAGGTGTTCGAGCCGACATCCATCTGACCACCTGGAACCGAGACATTCTCCTGTGCTACAATCTGTGCAATCTGCTCGATTGTCATACCGTACGCCTCCAACTTGTACGGATCGCAATAGATCTGAATCTGTCGCTCAGGGATACCCGTTACAGATACCGAACCTACACCATTCACACGAGCCAAAGGTGTCGTAACTCGCTCATCGATAATCTTATACAAACCACTCCACGACTCGTTCGCCTTGATTGCCATCAACATGATAGGCATCTCCTCGGTCGAGAACTTGAAGATAATAGGTTTATCAACATCGTCAGGAAGGATATTCGATGCAACATCGAGTTTGTCACGAATATTTGCCGTAGCAACATCCGAGTCAATACCATACTCAAACTCAAGCACTACAATAGAGATATTCTCCTTCGACTGCGAATGAATATGTTTCAAATCCTCAACGCTATTCAGAGTATTTTCGAGAGGACGAGTTACATTCTCCTCAATATCGATTGCACTCGCACCCGGATAGGCGGTAATAACCATGATATTGGTAGTCTCGATGTGTGGAAACATATCGATAGGCAGTTTCACCAGCGAGAAGATACCGAATATCGAAATCGCGATAAAGACAAGTATTGTCGTTATCGGATTATTGACTGCTGTCTTATATATATTCATTGTGAAAATGCTTTATTTATTTAACAAGTTCCACCTTTGCGCCATTGGTAAGTCCCATATGGCCCTTGGTAACGACGATTTCGCCATCCTCAACGCCCGAATATACCTCAAACTCCGAGTCGAGGCGACGACCAAGTTCAACTTTCGAGTAGCGCACGGTGCTGTCCGCAGGGTTATATACAAACACATAACGGTCACCCGAACCCATCAACTTCTGTACAGCACGGTCTGGAATAACTACATTATTCTGCTTGCCGTATGGAAGAGTTACGCGAGCAAACATTCCTGGACGAACGCGCTCGTTGTTGTTAGGAATAGAGACCTCAACACGGAAAGTGTGAGTTGTCTGATCAATTGTAGGATAGATACGAGCAATCTTACCCTTGAACACCTCGTCGCCATAGGCATCGAGAGTGATAAATACAGGCATACCCTTCTTCAACTTACCGAAGAATGGCTCCGAGATGTTAATCATAATCTTAACTGGGCGAATCTGCGCTACAACAAGAACAGGCTGTCCTGCATACATATCGCCATTATCGTAGTTACGAGCAGTTACAACACCCGAAATAGGAGAGATAAGTGTAGTATTCTCCACAAGATTGTTATAAGCGGTCTGTGCCACCTCGTACTGCAAACGACGAGCATCCCACTCCGACTTCGAAGCGCCACCAAACTCATACAACTCATTTGTACGCTCGTACTCCTTCTTTGCATTGTCGAGCTGAGCCTTTGCCTGCACAAGCGATGCGTTATCGAGCTGAACCAACAGATCGCCCTTCTTCACATGGTCGCCTACATCGTAGCGAATAGACTTGATACGCAACGGCTGCTGCGGTGCGATATTATTCACAACCTGAGCCTCCACAGTTCCAGTGAATGTCGCCTCCTGCGATACCACTCTGCTTGCAACTGCTTGTGCCTCAATCTTAGGAAGAACAACAACCTCCTCCTCTGTGTTCTGCTTCTCTGCCTGCTTCGAGCCGCACGATACCATCGACACGGCTGCCAACACAAATACCGACTTCAAAAAAATCTTTTTCATAACTTTCTGTATTATATTTTTCTTTTTTTCACTCTCCATTATTTGTCGCCATATCGATTCTCGTACATTGTTTCGTAACGATCAATATAGTCATGATTGCTTCGCACCTCGTGATTGCCCAAAATCTTGTCAAGCGCAATCTTCGAAACGAGGAAGTTGTAAACCGCACTATTGCGTCCCAACTCCGCCTGTGTCAACTGCAACTGCGAGTTATCGACATCAACTAATGTTCCACGACCTACCTCGTAGCGTTTTACGGCAATCTCATAGCCACGCTTCGCCTGACCAACCGTAGCTGCCGCCGAAGAGAACTTCTTTACATTTGTCTGCATATTGTTCAACGACTGCACCACTGCTACTCGCAACTGACGCTCGGCATTCTCGCGCTGCAGCTGCAAGTTCGAGAGATTCAAGTTTGCCTTTCGTGTAGCGGCACGACGCTGATTACCTGCAAAAATTGGAATGTTCAGCTGCACACCTGCATACGAGTATGGATTCCACGCCTTTGCCTGGAAAAACTTTCCATCATTTCCAAGAGCCGTATAGAGATACGCTGCATTGATTGACAAGGTCGGTACATTTGCCAACTTCGTAATCTTGAGCGCACTCTTGAGCATTCCCTCCTGAATATTGAGCTGCTTCAAAGTTGAGTTGTTCGACAGATCGAGTTGATCGATTGTGTGCGCATAGTTCATCTGTGCCTCATAGTCCATCAACGAGCCTGCGACATCGATATTCTTATTCAAATCGATACCGAGCAACGCCTTCAACTGCCACAAAGCGAGTACAACACTATTCTGCGCCTCGATAACATTCGGAATAGCATTCTGAACCGACACATTAGACGAGATAAAGTCAAACTCCGAAACCGAGCCAACCTCATAACGCTTCTTGATATTCTTATTATTCTCTACAGCATTGTCATAGACGCGCTGATAAACCTCAAGCGACTCCTTCGCCAACAACACCGAGAAGTATGCACGCGACACCTGCTCAATCATATCAATCTGCGACGAGCGCGACTTCTCGATAGCAAGCATCACATCCGCTACCGAAACCTTCAAACTCTCCCACAACTGCGCATTCACGATAGGCATCGAACCTGTGACACCACCATTAAACGAATTGTCACTACCGACCTTAATAGTCTGCGTCTGTCCGCCAAAGTCCATGCTCATTGTCTGCTTTGCCAAGACGCGCTGATACTGCGCCGTTGCATCAAAGCGTGGATAGAGCGACGCGTAGGTCTCCTGCTTTGCGTAGCGTTTAATCTCAATCTCCTGCTCGGCAACCTTGATAGTAGGATTCTCTGTCAAAGAGATTTCGAGAGCCTGCTCCAAGGTCAAAACCAATGCCGACTGCTCAGCACTCTGTGCCATTGAGGTCAGCGTAAAGGTAATAAAACCTAAAAATAAACCAAGTTTTTTCATCTTACCGTTATATAAATATAAGTATTATTGTTATCTCTTCTCTTTTGCTTTTTGCTCAATATAAGCATCAATCTGCTCTACACCCTTCAATGTTGCAATACCGCGAAAGAAGTTTACTATTGTATAGCGGAACGCCTCCAACTCGCTAACACCATCCGGCAACACCAATCGTCCGTGTCGGCGCATCAGGCCCATCGAGGTATAGTAGAACATCGTTATCGAGAGGTCGATATTTACCATCTCCGAAATTAAACCCTCCTTAACCAAGTTATTCAGCGTCTCGCGCAAAGTAGTCAGTCCGTAGTCACGATTCTCGGTCATAATGCGCTCATACAACTCTGGATAGAACTTTGCCAAGTTCTCCGTAAGTCGCTTGCGCAGCGCAGAACGAGCCATCATTGCATCAAATGTCTCAAACAGAGCTGGAATGCCCGAATACCCGACTGCCATTTTCGCCTTAATCTCTTCGGCCTCACTCTGCAAAATCTCTTTGACACTGTGATACAGCAACTCCTGCTTATCGCCAAACATCTCATACAAAGTACGCTTTGAGATTCCCAAATCACACGCCAAATCATCCACACGCAATGATTTTACGCCCAATTCAGCAATCATCTCCGAAGCTCGCTTGATAACTTTTTCTCGTTTCGACATATAATGCACTTTACTACGGTGCAAAGATAGTGAGAAAACTCAAAACACCAAAAAAGTTTTCAAAGTTTTTGCACTTGCGTAATGTTCTTTTTCTCGCCTAAAGCCGAGAATTCATTTCAAATAACCGTTTGCCACACTCTACTAACGACTTTTCGTAAAATATATTGCACTAAAATATTTTGAAAAATCGTAATTTCTCTCTAAATTTGTAGATTAGAACATTATAAACAACAAAAACATACAACACAATGACTGAGAAACTTCTTAAGATTGCTGGAGAGTTTGTTCTCGAAGGCACAATTAGCGAAATCACCCCACTCGGACAGGGCTTTATCAACGACACCTTCATCATTCACACCGAGGGCGATGCTCCAAACTACATCTTGCAACGCAAGAACAAGGCTATCTTCCCTGATGTGCCTGCTATGATGGACAACATTGACCGTGTAACAGCTCATATTCGTGCCAAGGTTGCTGCCGAGGGTGGCGACACCCGTCGCGAGGTGATGACCATCAACCACACTCACGATGGCAAGTTCTACCACCTTGACGAGGAGGGCGAGTATTGGGCAGTTTGCGAGTTTATCGCTGACACCGTAGCCTACGACTCGGCAAACAGCGAATCTTTAGCTCGAATGGGCGGTATGGGTATCGGTAAGTTCCAATCGCAGTTGGCAGACTTCACTGAGCCTTTGGCAGAGGTTATCAAGGGATTCCACAATATTAAGCACCGCTTCGTACAGTGGGACGAGGCTCTCGCACAGGATTTGGCAGGTCGTAAGGCTTCATTGGCTACCGAGATTGAGTGGATTGAGTCGCGCCGCGAGGAGATGCTCGCATTCTGGACAAAGGTTGAGAGTGGCGAGATTCCGATGCGTGTAACCCACAACGACACCAAGATTAACAACATTCTCTTCGACAAGCAGGGCAATGTTCTCTGCGTAATCGACTTGGATACAGTAATGTCAGCCCCTGCATTGAACGACTTTGGCGATGCAATCCGCACCTACGCAAATACCGGTGCTGAGGATGCTGCCGACCTCTCTACCGTATCGCTCTCGTTGCCTATGTTTGCCGCTTATGCAGACGGCTATCTCTCGCAGCAGGCGACCACTCTCACTCAAGCAGAGTTAGACCACCTCGCATTCTCGGCTCGTTACATCACATTCGAGCAGGTATTGCGATTCTTGATGGACTACATCAATGGCGATACCTATTATAAGATTCTCTCGCCAGACCACAACCTCGTTCGCACTCACGCACAATATGCCCTTTTGCAGAGCATCGAGGCGCAGTACGATGCAATGTGCGAGGTAATCAGAACAACAACGGCTAAATATCGCGCTTAAAAATGAAGATTTCAAAGATAGATTTGGCAGGACGCACCCTCGAACAGGTTTTCGAGGGTATCGCTCCTGAGAAGATTGCTTACTGCAACTGGGCAGAGGAGTTCCCATACGCACCCGAGGTGACATTCAAGATGTTCCATACGGGCGAGAAGTTGTATCTTCGTTTCGATGTCGAGGAGCAATACACGGCTGCTCGAGTAGCAGAGGACAATGGCGAAGTTTGGACCGATTCGTGTTGCGAGTTTTTCTTCTCGTTGGACGGCAAGGCTTACTACAATATTGAGTGTAGCTGCATAGGTCGTATGTTGTGTGGCCACTACACCGAGAAGGGCGCACCGGTACTGCGTGCAGGAGCTGATATTCTCTCGCAGGTAGAGCGTATCACCTCGCTCGGCTCGGAACCTTTCGAGGAGCGTGTAGGCGATAATAAATGGTCGTTGATGTTGGGATTTCCAACAGCGATTATGCACCAACACAAAGTGGAGAGCTGGGACGGCTTGAAGTTGAAGGTTAATCTCTATAAATGTGGTGACAACCTCACAAAACCGCACTTCCTTTCGTGGCAACCGATTGCGCTTCCGCAGCCTTGTTTCCACTGTCCAGAGTTCTTTACAGCGATTGAGTTGGAGTAAAAATTGGGAGTGTCTAACAAGTTTTTTAGACACTCCCAATTTTGTCAGAAGTTGTATAACAAGAGGGATTTCAAGGCTTGCGAAGCCCGAAAAAGCGGAGTTTACTCGGCGTAAATGAGCATTTTGAGGGC
>SUZQ01000078.1 GCA_015059875.1 Rikenellaceae bacterium
TAAGATACGCAGAGAGTATGAATTATCTATCTCCTCAGATGTATTTAAAATACTAATATCAAAACTCAAGAATCATCATTTTGCATATTTTAGAGACTCATTGGGTTTAAGGTTAAAAATCGACATTGAGGGTTATCCTACAAGTGTTCCAGCTCAAACTGTATATTTTGAAAATCCGCTCAAGTTCTACAAATGGTGGAAAGTGAATGAGGACAAAATATATATGACCAAGCGTGAGATACTTGAATTAATTGTTAAAATTAATGAAATAAGTCCTAAAACGCTTGTTAAGAGGCATAAAGAATTATTACAAAAGAAAAAGATATAATGCTCGCTTACACCTACATATCCCCTGGCAAGTTCGAGCTGATTGACAAGCCAAAACCCGAGTTGCAAGGACCGCGTGATGCCATTGTGCGCATTACGCTCGGTAGTATTTGCACCAGCGACCTGCATATCAAGCACGGCAGTGTGCCGCGTGCCGTTCCGGGCATTACCATTGGTCACGAGATGGTTGGCGTTGTTGAGGAGATCGGCTCCGAGGTCCGCAATATCAAGGCAGGCGACCGTGTGACGGTCAATGTTGAGACCTTCTGCGGCGAGTGTTTCTTCTGCAAAAACGGCTTCGTGAACAACTGCACCGACCCCAATGGCGGCTGGGCTCTCGGCTGTCGCATCGATGGCGGACAGGCGGAGTATGTGCGTGTGCCGTATGCCGATCAGGGCCTCAACCGCATCCCCGATAGCGTGAGCGACGAGCAGGCGTTGTTCGTGGGAGATGTGCTGGCAACGGGATTTTGGGCGGCTAGAATTTCGGAGATTAAGCCCGACGACACGGTGCTGATTATCGGTGCAGGGCCTACGGGAATTTGCACGCTGCTCTGCGTGATGTTGAAGCAGCCGAAGCATATCATCGTGTGCGAGAAATCGCCCGAAAGAGCCCGTTTCGTGCGCGAGCACTATCCGAGTGTGGAAGTTGTTGCACCGGAGGATTGCATCGCCACGGTGCGCCAAAAATGCGAGCGTGGAGGAGCCGATGTGGTGTTAGAGGTTGCGGGTGCGGAGGATACCTTCCGCCTGGCGTGGGAGTGCGCCCGCCCGAATGCGATTGTGACGGTTGTGGCGCTGTATGATAAGCCGCAGATGCTGCCACTGCCCGATATGTACGGCAAGAATCTGACCTTCAAGACGGGCGGCGTGGACGGCTGCGATTGTGCAGAGATTTTGAGCCTCATCAAGGCTGGCAAGATTGATACCACGCCCCTGATTACCCATCGCTACAAACTCGCCGACATCGACGAGGCGTACCACCTATTTGAGAATAAGTTAGATGGGGTTATTAAGGTGGCGGTGGAGCCGTAGGAATAAAAAATAACGACGAATTTACCAGAATTTAGGAGGCAAACATACTGAGCGATACATCAAGGTTTGCAAGTGGAGAGAAAAAGTTTTGGCTTTTTCTCTTTTTATTTCATAATATTTTATAACTTTGTGGGAAATGATTAAATACTTTCTATATGAACCGCATAAAAGAGGTGCTTGAAGAGCGCGGAATTAAACAAACTTGGCTTGCTGAAAAGCTTGGCAAGAGTTTCTGCATGGTGAACTCTTATGTCTGCAATCGTCGTCAGCCAAGCCTCGAAGTACTCTTCGAGATAGCCAAGATTTTGAATGTTGATCCCAAAGATTTAATTGCGAATAAGGAGTAATCATGGCAGTCAAGAAATCAGAATTATATAGCACTCTATGGAAATGCTGCGATGAGCTTCGTGGTGGTATGGATGCAAGCCAGTACAAAGATTATGTGTTGGTTATACTCTTCGTGAAATATATCAGCGACAAAAATCGTAGCGATGCCGCATTTGACATCGAAATCCCCGAAGGTTGTTATTTTGAAGACTTTGTTGCACTCAAAGGTAATTCCAATATCGGCGAGGAGATAAATAAGAAGATGCAAAAACTTGCAGAGGCCAATCAACTTGAAGGCGTGTTTGTTGCCGATTTTGACGATGAGGCAAAACTCGGCAAGGGTAAAGATAAAGTTGAAACGCTTAGCAAGCTTATCGCTGTATTCCAGAATGAAAACCTCGATTTTAGCAAGAACAGAGCCGCAGATGATGACCTTATTGGCGATGCCTACGAGTATTTGATGAAAAACTTTGCCACCGAAAGTGGCAAGAGCAAAGGTCAATTCTACACTCCTGCCGAGGTTAGCCGTGTTATGGCGAAGGTTATCGGTTTGAGCAATGCTAAAAATGGCAAGCGCACAACTATATACGACCCTACTTGTGGCTCTGGCTCGTTGCTATTGAGGGCTATGTGCGAAACGCCAGAAGGAGCAACCGTTTATGGTCAGGAAAAGGATAATGCCACTGTCGGTTTGGCGAAGATGAATATGATTCTTACAACGAGATTTATGCCGACATCAAGCAGGGCGATACTATCAACGACCCACAATTTAAGGATGATGACCAACTCAAAACATTCGACTATATCGTTGCAAACCCACCATTCTCAACCAAATCGTGGTTGAAGAGTGCCAAAGCTGAGGATGAATACCATCGTTGGGGTGAAGGTATAAAAATTGGCATCCCGCCAGAGAAGAATGGCGACTATGCCTTCTTGCTACATATCGTTCGCTCGCTGAAGCAGACAGGTTGCGCTGCTTGCATCTTGCCTCACGGAGTACTGTTCCGCGGTAACGCAGAGGCGCAAATCCGCAAGTATCTCGTTGCCGAGAAGCGATATATTAAGGGCATAATCGGTCTTCCTGCCAACTTATTCTTCGGTACTGGAATCCCCGCTTGCATCATTATCATCGAGAAATCAGAGGCGGCAGGTCGTAAGGGCGTCTTTATGATTGACGCCAAGAGTGGTTATATTAAGGACGGAGCCAAAAACCGCCTGCGCGAGCAGGATATCCGCCGTATTGTCGATGTGTGGCAGTCGCAGCGTGATGTGCCCCACTTTGCTCGCTTTGTGCCTATGGAGGAGATTGAGCGCAACGACTACAACCTCAATATCCCTCGCTATGTTTCCGCTCCCGACACCGAGATATTGCAAGATATCGATGCACACCTCTATGGTGGGCTGCCCAAGCACGACATCGACCAACTTGCGACATATTGGGACGTATGCCCATCGTTGCGTGGCGACCTCTTCTCGGAACATACTTCGCGCGAAGGATACTATTCGCTCAACTGTGAACAAGATGCTATCCGTGACACCGTTTCTGCGAATGCAGATTTTCAAAAGCAGAGCGAGGTGTTTAAGCGTAGTTTCGCCGATTGGTGCGACAAACATCGTGGCGAACTCAACTCTCTCGTTCCAGGCTTTGCTCCCAAGATGCTTATCGAGCAACTCGGCAATTCACTGTTGGAAATTTTCGGTGCTGACAGGTCGCTTGTCGATGCTTATGATGTCTATGACTGCCTGATGAACTATTGGGGTGAGACTATGCAGGACGACTGCTATATGATTTCTTCTGGAGGTTGGACGGTGCAACTATACACTCCGCAACCTGCATCGAAGAAGAACGACGACAAGAAGAAAAAAGAGAAGAAGGCAGCCACTCCCGAGGATATTGTTTGCGACCTCCTTCCTGTGCCTATCGTTGTCAATGAGTATTTTGCCGATAAGCGCGATCTTATCATCGCTGCCGAGGAGTTGCTCTCGCAGAACGAGGCTCAACTTGCCGAACTTATCGAGGAACAGGCGGAGAACTATCTCGATGAGGACAACTTCCCGGATAGTAAGATGACCGATGCCAATATCAAGAAACGCATCAAGGCTCTTGATAAGAAGGCAGACGCTGAGGAGCTTGCCGTGTTGCAGAAATATCTCGACCTCAAGGGCGATATATCACTCAACAAGAAACTTATCAAGGAGCGCAAGTACGACCTGCTTACTGCACTTTTGGTTATGTATGCCAACCTCTCGGAGGAGGATATTAAGCGATTGGTCATCGAGAAGAAGTGGTTTGCATCGCTTGGCTCACGCCTCGATGGCGAGATGCAACGCATCAGCCAGCAGCTCACATCAAAGGTGTCGGCTCTTGCCGAGCGTTACGCACAAACTCTACCCGAGATTGATGCCGAAATCGCTGACTTGGAGGCAAAAGTCGCAGCACACCTAAAACAAATGGGATATTAAAATTACGAAGATATGCTGACATTAGAAAAGATATTATCCGATAAAGCCGTTGCGGACCTTATCCAAAAGGAGGCTTTGGGAGAGAAAATACGCAAAGTTGATTTTGATTTAATGATAGAGAGTCGCAAGCTTACTCACGAAAAGGAAATAGATGCCTGTACTCAACTTAGTGATAAACAAAGACGAAAGCTCAAAGACTCTTTTAATAAGGCCGCTGATAATATAAAAGAGTATTGCCAAGAACGCTTGCGCATCAATGGTAGATTAATAGAGTAACATAAACATTGTGCAGAAATGAAGAAAAACCTAAGTATAATACTCTCGTTGTTAGCTCTTGTCGGAGTTGTCGTATTGGCTGTTGTGATGGCGTGCCTTAATGTATCGCTTGCCAATGTTTCGCTCGATACTTTTATCGGCGTTATGGTAACAATGATAGGCGTACTCGTAACCTTCGCTGTCGGCTGGCAGATTATCAATGCTTTGGAGATTAAGAGCAAACTTGCAGAGATAGAGAAAATTAAGGCGGATGTCAATACTCAGCAGAGCAATATTGATAAAATTGCGGCTCGTATAGCCTATGATGCTGCCGTAAACCGCAGCTATACTTTGCATAAAATCGGAGAACACATCAAAGCTTTTGCCTGTACTTTAGAGGCTATTGAACATTGTTTGCAAATCGACGAGTACGAAGATTTAAATACTCTATTACACAATTTGCATGTTTTTGCTTCGCACTCTCATTCAATGCGTTGTTATAAAAGCGATAGCGAAGCAATGGCCGCAGCTGATGATAATATAAAGAAGTCGTCGAAATATCCTTTGATTAAAGACAAATATGAGGAGGCAATAAAAGAATATAATATGTGGTGGAAACTAATTGTTGATGATACAAAAGACCAACCATCTAAAACTAAATAAATGGAAGTAATTATATCTGAAATATTTGCTGGATATTGTTGGTATATAGCCCTAATGCACTTTGCTCTATCTGTTGTTCTATTTTTTATAGTCAATTGGATTGGGGCAAGAGCGATTTCTGTCGGTTATATGCAAATGAATATTGTGATACAAGAAGATACGGCTCCGGCATTTAATTTCCTTTTTAAGGTTTTGGCACCAATAGTATTTATAGTGTTATGCGCTGTAGGCTTTGAGGCAATAGGCTTAGCATCATTCAACAAAAACATATACTTTATAACCATCTTCTATTGGGCATTTCGCGTTTTATTTATCATTTGCACAAGTCGCGGCAAATTAACAAACTGGTGGGAACAGATTATATATTGGACAGCCTCCATTGGTTTGTCTTTATGGGTATATAGTTTGCTTGAAAGTGTTGAGCGAATATTACCAAGTCCACGTTCATTGCTTGACCAATTATGGATATTGATTATAATATTTGTTTATTCAATTCTAAACAAAGTGCAAATATCAAGAGAAGGGACTATTAAACGAAAAAACAATTATATTCTTTCAAGATATACAACTTTTAAGAAGAAGTACGATACAATTATAAAAGAGTTCTTCCATAATGATTTTTACGAGGCCCTGACCTATTCGATTATGATATATGAAGATTTTAATCGTCTAATTATTATTAGATGGATTGAATATCTTCGTTTTTGGATAACTCGCAAGCCCCACACATTGGGGATTATGCAGGTTACAACCGATAAATTTATTGACAACGAAGAGTCAATAAAACAAGCAATGCAAGTTATTCATAATTTAGGAGCCGATTTTATAAAAGAATATAGTGATTCAAAATATAGAGAATATTACACTTCTGTTTCATCGTCAGCATCTTATATTGCCCAAAAATATAATGGTGGTGGTTGGAAGTATCAAGAGGAGGTGTGGGGCATATTCACAACAATAGAGAGTTATTACTCGAATATCAAATCGTTAATTCCAGACAAGGCAGATATTGATGATACTAAAAAATAACATACCACAAGGATATAAGCAGACCGAGTTTGGGCCAATTCCATTAGATTGGGAGTTGTGTACTTTTAAAGATGTGCTAGCAACATTTTCGAGTGGTGCTACGCCCTATCGTGGTATTCCTGAATACTACAATGGAGATGTGCGATGGATTTCTAGTGGAGAGTTAAACTATAATCATATTTATGACACGCTTGAGCATATCTCACAGCAAGCTGTTAGAAATACCAACCTACGCATACACAAGCCTGGCACATTTCTGATGGCTATCACAGGTCTTGAAGCAGAAGGTACTCGTGGACGATGTGCATTTGTAGGAGCTCCTTCAGCGACTAATCAGTCTTGTTTAGCTATCAATGGCACAGATAAAATGTGTACAGAATATCTATTCTGGTTTTATCGTATGTGGGGGCATTATTTAGCGTTCAAATATTGTCAAGGAACGAAACAGCAGAGTTATACTGCTGATATTGTCAAGAAACTACCAATATATGGTCCGAAAGATATTGCGGAGCAGAGGGCGATTGCGGAGGCGCTGAGTGATGTGGATGGGTTGATTGCGGCATTGGATAAGAAAATCGCTAAAAAACGACTCCTCAAACAAGGTGCTATGTGCAAACTTTTATCTTTGTCAGGCAGAGGTAAAAAGTGGTTTAATACCA